>NZ_JBFRGW010000008.1:0-135950 GCF_052115545.1 Microvirga sp. 2MCAF35 | reverse complement strand
GTCGCCGGCACCACCGGCTCGGGCAAGTCGGTGGCGATCAACACCATGATCCTCTCCCTCGTCTACCGGCTCTCGCCGGCCGAGTGCCGCCTGATCATGGTCGACCCGAAGATGCTCGAGCTCTCGGTCTATGACGGCATCCCGCACCTGCTCACCCCGGTGGTCACCGACCCGAAGAAGGCCGTGGTGGCGCTCAAATGGGCGGTGCGCGAGATGGAGGACCGCTACCGCAAGATGTCGAAGCTCGGCGTGCGCAACATCGACGGCTTCAACGCCCGCGTGGTCGAGGCGAAAGCGCGCGGCGAGACCATCACCCGCACGGTGCAGACCGGCTTCGACCGCGAGACCGGCGAGGCGGTGTACGAGGACGAGGTGATGGATCTCGACGCCTTGCCCTACATCGTGGTGATCGTCGACGAGATGGCCGACCTGATGATGGTGGCCGGCAAGGAGATCGAGGGCGCGATCCAGCGCCTGGCCCAGATGGCCAGAGCGGCCGGCATTCACGTGATCCTGGCGACGCAGCGGCCGAGCGTCGACGTGATCACCGGCACGATCAAGGCGAACTTCCCGACCCGGATCTCGTTCCAGGTGACCTCGAAGATCGACAGCCGCACGATCCTCGGCGAGATGGGCGCCGAGCAGCTCTTAGGCCAAGGCGACATGCTGCGCCGGGCGGCGACCTGTACGACCAGGCGGTGGCGGTGGTCTTGCGCGACAAGAAGGCCTCGACGAGCTACATCCAGCGTCGGCTGCAGATCGGCTACAACCGCGCCGCCTCGCTGATGGAACGCATGGAACAGGAGGGCATCGTCGGGCCCGCCAACCACGCCGGAAAACGCGAGATTCTGCTTGAAACGCCGGGAATGGGAGACGATTAAGACATTGTCGGAACCTTGGCGGCTGCCCTGCGTCATTGTTGAGCTATTCTCAATGGCCGAGCAGCTTTCACGATAATGTTCCGAAGGAGACCGAATCGGATGCGTGCCATCCCTCTTGCCGGCTTGGTAACGGCCCTCTTCGCGGGCACCCTGCCGGCCGTGGCGCAGATGCTTCCAATCGACATGATTCTGGCTCCGACCCGTCCGGCTGCGGCTCAGGCCTTCGCTCCCTCCCCGCCTCACTTGCCGACGGCCTCGTTCCACCCATCGCGCCCTGCGGTCGCCGAGATCCCGCCGTCGCGTCCCGTCATCCCCAGACCGGCCAATGCGGAGCAGGTCCTGGCCGTGACGGCTCCCTTGCCGCCGAGCCGCCCGGCTGTCGCGGAGGCGCAGCGGGCGCCCGAGGCCGAGCCCGTCGTGATCGCGCCCAGGCCCATCGTGACCGCGGCCGTGGAGCCGGTGGCCCTGCGCCAGCCGCTTTCGAACGATGCGGTGGTGGAACGGGCGAACGCCTATTTCACGAACCTGACCACATTGGTGGCGGATTTCACCCAGGTCGGCGGTGATGGACGGCGCCAGGGCGGCACCCTCTATCTCCAACGTCCCGGCAAGGTGCGGTTCGAATACGACCCGCCCGCTAACCTCGAGGTGATCGCCGACGGACGCTCGGTGGCCGTGCGCGACCGCAAGCTCGCCACCCAGGACCTCTATTCCATTTCCCAGACTCCGCTGAAATTCCTCCTGCGCGAGCAGGTCAATCTCGGCCGGGACATCCGGATCACCGGCATCGCCAATGACGGCGATTCGGTGCGCATCGGCCTGGAGGATTCCTCGACCCTGGGCGGCACCTCGCGCATCACCCTCTATTTCGACTCCCAGGTGGAAAACTTGAACCAGTGGCGCATCGTCGACGCGCAGGGCTTCCAGACGGTGGTGGTGCTGGGCAAGTCCGAGCGCGGCCGCGGAATCGACCAGGACCTGTTCAAGATCCAGTACGACATCCTCGTGGGCGGGAATAAGTAAGTCTCTCCGGCGGACGTCACGGCCGGCCTTGTACCGGTGATGACGACGGGAGTTTCATCTCTGTCTTCTCCGCAGAGACGACAATGTCGCCCTTCCCTCCGACCAAAATCTGTCGTAGCCCGAAAGGATCTTCCGAAGGG
Organism: Microvirga sp. 2MCAF35; assembly: GCF_052115545.1. Taxonomy (NCBI): domain Bacteria; kingdom Pseudomonadati; phylum Pseudomonadota; class Alphaproteobacteria; order Hyphomicrobiales; family Methylobacteriaceae; genus Microvirga; species Microvirga sp. 2MCAF35. Next base: position 133,906 of record NZ_JBFRGW010000008.1, on the reverse strand, counting down.
CTTCCTCCGTGCAACTGACCGTCTCGACCTGGAACATCAATTCCGTTCGCCTGCGCATCGATCAGGTGGGCCGCTTCCTGAAGGAACGCCGCCCGGACATCCTGTGCCTGCAGGAGACCAAGTGCCCGAACGACAAACTGCCACTCAAGGATCTCCAGGCCTTCGGCTATCCCTTCGTGGTCCATATGGGCCAGAAGGGCTACAACGGCGTTGCCATCCTGTCGCGCTATCCGTTCTCCGAGACGAGCGTGATGGAGATGTGCGGCCGCCAGGACGCGCGCCACATCACCGTGACCCTGAGCCGCGAGGCCAAGGGGGCGGCGGGGCTGACGATCCATAACTTCTATGTCCCGGCCGGCGGCGACATTCCCGACCCGGACCTCAACGAGAAATTCAGACACAAGCTCGACTTCATGGCGGAGATGCGCTCCTGGGGCAGCCGCGCGAAGCCCACCGAAGGTCCCGCGATCCTGGTCGGCGACCTCAACGTGGCGCCGCTCGAACACGATGTCTGGAGCCACAAGCAGCTTCTCGACGTGGTGAGCCACACCCCGGTCGAGACCGAGGCCCTGGAGGAGCTGCGCCAGGAGGCGGAGTGGATCGACGCCATGCGCGTCCTGCGCCCCGAGCCCGAAAAGATCTTTTCCTGGTGGAGCTACCGTTCGCCCGACTGGGCCGCCGCCGACAAGGGCCGCCGGCTCGATCATATCTGGCTGTCGAAAGGCATGAAGGACACGCTGCGGTCCATCGACGTCACCCGCGACACCCGCGGCTGGGAGCGCCCGTCCGACCACGCCCCGGTGACGGCGGTGCTGGAGCTTTAAAAGGATAGTTCCGTCCTTGTGTCTTTGAGATCTTGTTAACCGCTTTTTGCGAAAGGTTCTGCACAACTTTCCCTAAGGTAACTAGCCGTGCAGTTCTTCGCCAATCGGAAGCTTTCCCATCTCACGACCGCCGCCATGGTGGCGTTCGTCGTGCTCACCGCCGCCGCTTTCTTCGCAGTCGTTTCCCTTCAGACGCGCGCCGACGTCCAGACCAAGGCGCTGGCTCAGCTGCAATCCAACGTGCGGACCTTCGTGGGCATCCTGCGCGGTTCCATCGACAGCCTTAACGTGAAGAAGGACGCCACGGGCGCCGTCACCGGGATCACGGTCAACGACGACGCTGTGTTCTACAGCGACGAACTCGCCGACCGGATCGCCGAGGCCACGCAGGCTCCCGCCACTCTGTTTGCGAAGGATTCCACCGGAAACTTCATTCGCCGCGCCACGAACATGCGCAATCCCGACGGCTCCCGCGCGGTGGGAACGGCCATGGACCGCAACGGCGGGATCTTCCCCGTCGTGTCGGCGGGCGGCACCTATGTGGGCCAGGCCACGATCCTCGGGAACGACTATCTCGTGGTGAACTTGCCCGTCTTCGGCCAGTCCGGCCAGGTTCTGGGCGTCCTCGGCAGCGGGTATCAGGTCACCGCGCTCAAGGCTTCGGCGGACCGCCTCATGTGGCACATGGGGATGGTGTCTCTCGTGGCTGTCCTCGTGCTGACGCTCGCGGCGATCCTGTCGGCCCGGATGCTGTTCCGGCCCATTCCGAAGCTGGCGCAGACCATGAAGAGCCTGGCCCATGGCGAAACCGCCCTGACGGTTCCCTATGTGGCCTGGAAGAACGAGATCGGCGAGATGGCCCGGGCCGTGGAGATCTTCCGCGAGAACACGGTGGAGCGCCAGCGGCTGGCCGCCGAGCAGGCCACCGAGAGCGATGCGAAGATGCTGCGCGCCCTGAAGCTCGACGAGCTGACCCGTCATTTCGAGGCCAATGTCTCGGCCCTGACGCAGGGGCTCGCCGCCGCGGCCTCGGAAATGGAGGCCACCGCCCAGACCATGACGGTCACGGCCGACCGGACCAACCGGCAATCCGTCAGCGTAGCGGCGGCCGCCGAGCAGACCTCGAGCAGCGTGCAGACCGTCGCGGCCGCGACCGAGGAGATGTCGATCTCGATCCGGGAGATCGCCCGGCAGGTCAATCAGTCGTCCCAGATTTCGTTCGAGGCGGTCGAAAACGCCAAGCGGACGAACGGCATCGTGCAAGCCCTCTCGAGCAGTGCGGAGCGCATTGGTGACGTGATCACCCTGATCAACAACCTCGCCGCCCAGACCAACCTGCTCGCGCTCAACGCCACCATCGAGGCGGCCCGCGCGGGAGAAGCCGGCAAGGGCTTCGCCGTGGTGGCCTCAGAGGTGAAGAACCTCGCGACCCAGACCGCCAAGGCGACCGACGAGATCGGCTCGCAGATCGCCCAGATCCAGGGCGCCACCCAGGAGGCCGTGGGCGCGATTCACGGCATCCAGAGCATCATCGACCAGATTTCGGCCATCTCGACCGGGATCGCGGCCGCCATGGAGGAGCAGGGCGCCACGACGGGCGAGATCTCCCGCAGCGTCCAGGAAGCCGCCCGCGGCACGGGCCAGGTGACCGAGAGCATCGACAGCGTGAAGCACGGCGCGGGCGAAACCGGTGCCGCGGCCACGCAGGTCCTCGGCGCGGCCCAGGAACTCGCCCGCTATGCGGAGAACCTCAGCCGCGAGGTCGATGTCTTCCTGTCGGACGTGAAGGCGGCGTGAGAGACGAAGGTCTCAGCAACCACCTCCCACGTCATCACCGGCCTTGTGCCGGTGATCTCGCTTCCTTAAAGCGCGGCGCTCTTCCAATCGGGATGGCCGGCACGAGGCCGGCCATGACGGCAAGGGGTCACCCAGTCCGGCCACCCCAACCCGCGAGGGAGAGGGTTGACCCTCAAGCCTCATCCGGCGCTTTCGCCGGGATTTCCTCGCCGTCGATGGCGATGAGCTGCTGGCGGACCCGCTCCAGGCCCTCCGTGAGGCGCACCAGCTCGTCCGCCATGGCGTCCTGGATCGCCGCGGCGGCGTCGGGGAACTCCTCCAGCACCCGGCGCATGAGGCTCGGTGTCACGCGGATGATGGCCGAGGGCTCGCGGGCGGTGGCGGTGGCGCGGCGCTCGATACGGGCGAACAGGGCAGCCTGCCCGATGAGGGCGCCCGGACCGGCCATGAAGGCCTCGGGCGCACCGTTCTCGCTGGCGTCGAGCGCGATGGCACCACGGCTCACCACATAGCCCCCGTCCGAGCGGTCGCCCTTGCGGAACAGCACGTCGCCCTCGCGATAGGTCCGGCTTTCGGACGCGAAGGCGACGAGGCGCAGGGCATCCCGCCCCAGCAGGTTGAACAGCGGGGCCTGGCTCAAGATCGCGATGTCGTCGTCGAGCGCCATGGGATGTCAGGGAATCAGCTTGTAGCCGCCGGGCTCGGTGACCAGGATGCTTGCATTGGACGGATCGGCCTCGATCTTCTGGCGCAGGCGATAGATATGCGTCTCGAGGGTGTGGGTGGTCACGTTGGAATTGTAGCCCCAGACCTCGGTGAGCAGGGTGTCGCGCCCGACCACCGCCTGACCGGCGCGGTAGAGATAGCGCAGGATCGCCGTTTCCTTCTCTGTCAGCTTGAGCTTGGAGCCCTTGTCGGTGGTGAGCAGCTTCGAGCCCGGGCGGAAGATATAAGGGCCGATCTGGAACACCGCGTCCTCGCTCGCCTCGTATTGGCGCAGCTGCGCCCGGATGCGGGCGAGCAGCACCGCGAACTTGAACGGCTTGACCACATAGTCGTTCGCCCCGGCCTCCAGGCCCATCACCGTATCGGTGTCCGAGCCTTGAGCGGTGAGCATGATGATCGGGCTGCGGAAGCCGTTCTGGCGCATGACCTTGACCGCCTCGCGCCCGTCCATGTCGGGCAGGCCAACATCCATGATGGCGAGGTCGATCCGGTCCCCTTTCACCGCGTCGATGGCGCCCGTGGCGGTCTCGGCGATCGCAACCTGAAACTCGTCATAGAATCCGAGCTGCTCGGCTAGGGTGTCGCGCAGGTCCTGATCGTCATCGACGACGAGGAGGCGGCTGGCATTCGACATCTCAAACCCTTCAACACGAGGAACCGCGACAATGGCAGAAGCGGCTTTCCGATAGCGAGAAACCCACAGGCCTCAAGCCGGTTCGTTCGCTCTCTTGTCGCCGCGCACGATCCGGTTCGACCATCGCCGCCCGGATTTCGCCGGCGCGAGCCTTGAGCTTCGGATCACGCTCGACGCATAAGAGTAGTCATTCCCAGCTTGACAACAAGAGGGACCTCCCGTCCCTTCCACTGCCGATGAAACGTTCTCGCGTCAATGTCATCCGCGTCTTTCGCTCCCCCCTCGACCACCGGCGCGGGCGGATCGAGGCCGGAAACCTTGTCATCCCGTGCGCCCTGGGGCGCTCCAGCACGCGCCATGCCAAGCGCGAGGGCGACGGTGCCTCGCCGGTCGGGCGCTTTGGGATCGTGCAGGCCTTCTACCGACCCGACCATGGCCCCAGGCCCCGGACCGGCCTGAGGTTGAAGCCGATCCGGCCCTCAGACGGCTGGTCGGACGACGTGAGGGACCGCCGCTACAACCGCCTTGTCCCCCTGCCCTGCCCGACGAGCCACGAAAAGATGTGGCGGGACGACCATCTCTACGACGTGGTGCTCGACATCGCCTGGAACCGCGGTCCGATCGTCAAGGGCCGCGGCAGCGCGATCTTCCTCCATCTCGCCCGCCCGGGCTTCCTACCCACGGAGGGCTGCGTCGCCGTCGACCGGCGCATGATCCGCCGCCTGCTGGAGCGGATCGGGCCGAGGACGCGGATCGAGATCGTGGGGTAGCGCTCTGCTGTCGTGGCCGGGCTTGTCCCGGCCATCTCGATTGGAAAGACGCATCGCTCTTCGGATCGAGATCACCGGCACGAGGCCGGTGATGACGTGGCGGGTGTCGGCACCCACATGGCTCACCCGACTACACTTTCGTAAAACGTCTCCGGCCCGTCGATCTCCCGTAGCCGGCCCTTGTCGATGAGCAGGAATCGGGTGCCGATGGTGTTCACGAAGCTGCGGTCGTGGGACACGACGATGCAGGTGGCCTGTGCGTCGAGGATTTCCGATTCCAGCTGCTCGCGGCCCGGGATGTCCACGTGGTTGGTGGGCTCGTCCATGAGATAGAAGTTCGGCTCCGACAGGCGCAGCGCCAACAGGCCGAGCCGCGCCTTCTGGCCCGGCGACAGTTTCGCGATGGGCAAGCCTTGCCGCTCGATGGAAAAGCCCGCTTCCGCCAGCACCGCGCGGCTGCGCTGATCGCCGAGGCGGAAGCGCGACAGGATGACATCGTTCGCGGTCGCCCCTTGCGGCAATTGCGCCATGTCCTGGTCCACATAGCCGAGAGCGAGACTCGGGGTGACGCGGATGCCGGGCACCGCATCCGGTCGACTCATGGCTCCGTGCAAAAGGCGCACGAATTGCGACTTGCCTGCGCCGTTGCGGCCGAGCACGACGATGCGCTCGCCCTGCGCCACGTCGAGTTTCGGAACCGTGAAGAGCTTTCGCCCGTCCGGCGCCTGCACGGTGATGTTCTCCAGCGCCACGAGAACCCGCGCGTGGGTGCCGCGATTGGCAAGCCTGATCTCACCCGGCCGCTCCCTGTGCACGGAACGCGCCGTCTGCTCCAACGCGTCGGCACGGCGCTTGATCTGCGCGGATTTGATCTGCGCCGCGTCGCTGCCGCTGTTGATGCCGACATTGCGCAGCTCCTGGGCACTCTGGCGCAGACGCTTCACCTCGCGCAGGGTCTTGTCGCGTTGCGTATGCGCCGCCGCATCATGCGCGTCGAGCAGTTCTCGCGCATGCCGATAGGGATGCGCGAAGGCGACGGATTCCTCCGGCCGCAGGAAAAGGGTTTTCGTCGTGCAGGCATCGAGGAAGTCGCGGTCGTGGCTCGCCACCACGATGGGTGCGGTGTAACCGGCTGCGTTGATCCAGGCTTCCAACTTGAAGAGTTTCTCAAGATCGAGATGGTTCGTCGGCTCGTCGAGGAGCAGCAGATCCGGTTGCGTGATCCACGCCCGTGCGATGAGCGCAAGACGCTGCCAGCCGCCGCTGAGCGCGCGCATCGGCATGGTCCGTAGATCGCCTGGCGTCCCGAACTCGTCGAGCACCATGTCGACGCGCCATTCCAGACCCGCGCGCTCGTCCGCCGGCAATGCCCGCAGCAGCATGTCATGGAGAGACAGGTCGAGCAGGTTCGCGGGAACGTCCTGCTCCACGAGTGCGATGCGCAATCCTCGCGAGCAGATGATATCGCCATGTGTCGGTTCGATCAGTCCGGCGATGCATTTCAGAAGTGTGGACTTGCCGGCGCCGTTGGCGGCGACGAGTCCAATGCGGTCGCCCTCGCCGATGACGAGGTTCAGGTTCTGGAACAGGGGCGTGTGGGCAATGACGGTGACATTGCGAAGGCTCAAAGCGGCCATGGGGAAATCTCACTGGTGCAGCGCTTTCGGGCAAAGCCCATCGGAAGCGCGAAAAGTCCGGAACGTGTCAGACGCGCCTGGGTCCTTGCGGAGCCGCGGGCGCGATGAGCCGTTCAGAGCTGACCAGAATGAGATGGAGACAGAGAGAAGGCTGTCAGATCCGTTCGATGGCCGGCCCTGCAACAAGCTGCTGCAGGGCGTGCCAGGGGCCGAACTTGCGTTGATGCATCGCTTCAAACATGCAGCCCTCCCTGGTTCGAATGGTGATCGAGAATTTAAGCTTAACCGGGATGCGCCCAGGATGCAATCTCGGGACGTCATCGCTTCTTGATGAAGTCCACGAAGGCGCGCAGGGGCGCGGGCATGTGGCGGCGGCTCGGGTAGTAGAGGAACGGCCCGGAGAACGGCTGCAGCCAATCCTCCAGCACCGGTTCGAGGACGCCGCTCTTCAGTTCCTGCTCCACGAAACCCTCGAAAGTGGCGATCAAACCGAGGCCCTGGATGGCGGCCGTGACCTCCAGGTCGATGCTGTTGGCGATCACCCGCGCGATCGGGGTGATCTTGATAACCTCTCCGTCGCGCTCGAACTCCCAGGGGTGCATGACACCGCTGGCGAAGCGATGGCGGATGCAGGCGTGGTTCAGGATGTCCCTCGGATGCGTCGGGCGGCCGTGCGCGGCGAAATAGGCCGGCGCACCGGCGACCGTGAAGCGCTGCATCCGCGGGCCGATGGGCACGGCGATCATGTCCTTCTCCAGCCGCTCGTCGTAGCGGATGCCCGCATCGAACCCGGCCGCAAGGACATCGACGAAGCTGTCGTCACTGATCACCTCCAGAACGATCCCGGGATGGGCGGCGAGAAAGGGGCCGATCAGGGTCGGGAGCACCAGGCGAGTCACGGCTGTGGGAACATTGAGCCGCAACGTTCCGGTCGGCGAATCGCGAAAGCCATTCACGGCATCGAGCGCGGCCGCGACCTCGCTCAGGGCCGGACCGAGGCGTTCGAGCAGGCGCTGGCCGGCTTCGGTCGGCGTGACGCTGCGGGTCGTGCGGTTGAGGAGCCGCACCCCGAGCCGGGCTTCCAGCCGCCGCAGGGCTTCGCTCAGGGTGGAGGCGGATACCCCGCGCAATCGCGCCACGCTGCGGAAGCTGCGCGCCCGCGCCACCGCCGCGAAGGCATCGAGATCCGCCAGATCCACATCGCTCATTGTTCGAAAATCCAAACAGCCTGTCCCGGTTATGCCGGATTATCGCACGAACCGGAAGCGGGCATGATCCGTTCATGCCAGCGGACGCCGTTGGCCGATATTCAGGAGATCGAAGGATGCAACACCGCCGCTTGGGACAAACCGGTCCCTCCGTTTCCGCCTTTGGCCTGGGCTGCATGGGCATGTCCGGCATGTACGGACCGGCCGACCGGACAGAGAGCATCGCCACCATCCATGCGGCGCTAGAGGCCGACATCACCCTGCTCGACACGGGCGACTTCTATGGCATGGGCCATAACGAGATGCTGATCGGCGAGGCGCTTCAGGGGCGCAACCGCGATCAGGCGCTCATCAGCGTGAAGTTCGGTGCCATGCGCGATCCGACCGGCGCCTGGCTCGGCTACGATGCCCGTCCGCAGGCCGTCAAAAGCTTCCTCGCCTATACCTTGCAGCGCCTGCGGGTCGATTACATCGACATCTACCGCCCGGCCCGTCTCGATCCCAACGTGCCGATCGAGGACACCATCGGGGCTATCGCCGACATGGTGAAGGCCGGCTATGTGCGCCATATCGGCCTTTCCGAGGTCGGCCCCGAGACCATCCGCCGGGCGGCCAGCGTGCATCCGATCTGCGACCTTCAGATCGAGTATTCGCTGATTTCGCGCGGGATCGAGGAGAGCATCCTGCCAGCCTGCCGCGAACTCGGCATCGGAATCACCGCCTATGGCGTGCTCTCGCGCGGCCTGATCAGCGGTCATTGGAGCAAGGACCAGGCCAGCCCTGGTGATTTCCGCGCCCACAGCCCGCGTTTCCAGGATGGCAATGTCGAGAAAAACCTCGCCCTGGTCGAGGGGCTCAAGCGGGTGGCGGACCGGAAGGGCGTGAGCGTAGCGCAGATCGCCATCGCCTGGGTGGCCGCGCAGGGCGACGACATCGTCCCGCTCATCGGCGCCCGCCGCCGCGACCGACTCAGCGAGGCCCTTGGGGCGCTGGACGTGAGGCTGACCAAGGAGGATCTCGCGGCCATCGAGCAGGCAGTGCCCCGGGGCGCCGCGTCGGGCGACCGCTACGCCGCTCCCCAGATGGCGATGCTGGACAGCGAGCGGGGGTAAAAATTCTGCCACGTCATCACCGGCCTTGTGCCGGTGATCCCGATTTGTGAGACGCGCCGCTCTTCAGCATCGGGATGGCCGGGACAAGCCCGGCCATGACGTGGGAGGGCGCCGTGCTGGCGTCCGTAGGCTGGAAATGGGATCCGCCGTGGCACTTTGGATGCCCTTCCCGTTGGCTGCGCTCCGACTGACCGCTCTCCTCAGCCGACCTTCGTCCGGCTTCCGAAGATCGCGCTGCCCACCCGCACATGGGTGGCGCCGAGCTGGATTGCGGCATCGAAATCAGCGCTCATGCCCATGGAGAGCCAGTTCAGACCGTGCCGCTTGGCGATGGTGTTGAGCAGGGCGAAATGGGGGGACGGCGGGTCCTCCGCCGGCGGGATGCACATGAGGCCCTCGATCTCCAGGCCATACCTATCGCGGCAGGCTTCGAGAAACGCATCCACCTCGGTCGGGATCACGCCACCCTTCTGCGGCTCCTCGCCGGTGTTCACCTGCACCAGCAGGCGAGGCTTTCTCCCCTGCTTGGCGATCTCCTTGGCCAGCGCCTCGGCGAGCGACGGGCGGTCGAGGGTGTGGATCACGTCGAAGAGCTCCACAGCCTCCTTGGCCTTGTTCGACTGTAGCGGGCCGATCATGTGGAGTTCGACGTCGGGATAGTGCTCGCGCAAGGACGGCCACTTGGCCTTGGCCTCCTGCACGTAGTTTTCGCCGAAGACCCGCTGGCCCGCAGCGAGCACGGGCGCGATCGCTTCCGCCGGGAAGGTCTTCGACACCGCCACGAGGGTGATCGCGGCCGGGTCGCGGCCGTAATCGGAAGCCGCGCGCCGGATGCTCTCCCGCACCTGTCTCAGGCCTTCGACTGCGTCGTTCTCGCTCATGGGACCTCTCAAGACCATCTCGCATGCGCGAAACCGTTGACCGCGCCGGAGAGCTGTGTCCTAGTCCGCCGCAACCCGGCGGCGCAAGCCGCTTCGCTGATCAATGACGGATGTGACGAGAAAAATGAGGCCCGAGCGCTACAACGCCAAGGAAGCCGAGCTGAAATGGCGGCAGGTCTGGAACGACCGCGACCTGTTCAAGACGAACAACGACGATCCCCGTCCGAAATACTACGTGCTCGAGATGTTCCCCTATCCGTCGGGGCGCATCCATATGGGCCACGTGCGCAACTACACCATGGGCGACGTGGTGGCGCGCTATAAGCGGGCCCGGGGCTTCAACGTGCTCCACCCGATGGGCTGGGATGCTTTCGGCATGCCGGCCGAGAATGCCGCCATGCAGAACAAGGTCCACCCCAAGCAGTGGACCTATGCCAACATCAGTACCATGCGCGCCCAGCTGCAGAGCATGGGCCTGTCGCTGGACTGGAGCCGCGAGATCGCGACCTGCGATCCAAGCTATTACAAGCACCAGCAGCGCATGTTCCTGGACTTCCTGGAAAAGGGTCTCGTCGACCGCAAGACCGCGAAGGTGAACTGGGATCCGGTCGACCACACGGTGCTGGCCAACGAGCAGGTGATCGACGGACGCGGCTGGCGTTCGGGCGCTCTGGTCGAGCAGCGCGAGTTGACCCAGTGGTTCCTGAAGATCACCGATTTCGCCCAGGATCTGGACGACAGACTCGACACCCTGGACCGCTGGCCGGAGAAGGTGCGCCTGATGCAGCGCAACTGGATCGGTCGCTCCGAGGGCCTGCTGGTCCGCTTCTCCCTGAAGCCGGAGACGGTGCCGAACGGCGAGACTGAGTTGCAGATCTACACGACGCGCCCCGACACCCTGTTCGGCGCGAAGTTCATGGCGGTTGCGCCCGATCATCCGCTGGCGAAGGCTGCTGCCGAGAAGAACCCGGAGCTGGCCGCTTTCATCGAAGAAACCAAGCGCATGGGCACGGCCCAGGAGACCATCGACAAGGCCGAGAAGCTCGGCTTCGACACGGGCATCCGCGCCGAGCATCCCTTCGATCCGGACTGGACGCTGCCGGTCTACGTGGCGAACTTCATCCTGATGGAATACGGCACGGGCGCCATCTTCGGCTGTCCGGCGCACGACCAGCGCGACCTGGATTTCGTCAACAAGTACGGCCTGGGCAACACGCCTGTTGTCTGCCCGTCGGACGTGGAACCGGCCTCCTTCCTCGTCACCGATGTGGCCTATGACGGCGAAGGCCGGATGATCAATTCCCGCTTCCTCGACGGCATGACCATCGCTGAGGCCAAGGAAGAGGTCGCCCACCGCCTGGAATCGCAGAATCGTGGCAATCACCCGGTTGCCGAGCGCAAGGTGAATTTCCGCCTGCGCGACTGGGGCATCTCGCGCCAGCGCTATTGGGGCTGCCCGATCCCGATCATCCATTGCGACGCCTGCGGCGTGGTGCCGGTGCCGAAAGACCAACTTCCGGTTGAATTGCCGGAGGATGTGTCCTTCGATGTGCCGGGCAACCCGCTCGACCGCCACCCGACGTGGAAGCACGTGGATTGCCCGCAATGCGGGGCCAAGGCCCGGCGCGAGACGGACACCATGGACACGTTCGTGGATTCGTCCTGGTACTTCGCCCGCTTCACGGACCCGACCCTGACCGACGAGCCCACCGACCGGGCGACGGTCGATGCCTGGCTGCCGGTCGACCAGTATATCGGCGGCATCGAGCACGCGATCCTGCACCTGCTCTATTCGCGCTTCTTCACCCGCGCGATGCGGGAGACCGGGCATGCCGGCCTGGACGAGCCCTTCGCGGGCCTGTTCACGCAGGGCATGGTGGTCCACGAGACCTACAGGGACCAGAATGGCGGCTGGGTGCTGCCCGCCGACGTGCGCTTCGAGGTTCAGGGCAACACGCGCAAGGCCTTCCATGTGGAGACCGGCGCGCCGATCGAGATCGGCTCCATCGAGAAGATGTCGAAGTCGAAGAAGAACACGGTCGATCCGGACGAGATCATCGCGTCCTACGGGGCCGATACCGCCCGCTGGTTCATGCTCTCCGACTCGCCGCCGGAGCGCGACGTGATCTGGACCGAGGAAGGCGTGCAGGGCGCGGGCCGCTTCGTCCAGCGCGTATGGCGCCTCGTCGGCGACATCGCCGAGCGCATCGGCAGCGCCGATGGCGTTTCCGGCAATGGCCCGATCGCGCTCGCCGTTCGCAAGGCTGCGCATAAGGCCCTGGCCGCCGTCGAGGACGACGTGGAGCGCCTGCGCTTCAACCGCTGCGTGGCCCATCTCTACGAGCTGGCCAATTCCCTGCAGGACCTCTCGAACCAGGCCAAGACCAGCGACGAGCCGGGCTTGAGCCCTGCCTTCGCCGAGGCCGGGCGCATCTTCGTGCAGCTGCTCGCGCCGATGATGCCGCATCTCGCCGAGGAATGCTGGGAGTCATTGGGTCAGCCGGGTCTCGTATCCGACGCGTCTTGGCCGGTTCTCGACCGTTCGCTGCTGGTGGAGGACACGATCACCCTGCCGGTTCAGGTCAACGGTAAGAAGCGGGCCGACGTGACGGTTGCCCGTGATGCGGATCAGGCTACAGTCGAGGCGGCTGTGCTCTCGCTCGAGGCCGTGCAGAAGGCCATGGAGGGGAAGTCCGCCCGCAAGATCATCGTGGTTCCCCAAAGGATCGTGAATGTCGTCGCTTAAGTTGAAGAGCCTTGCTCACGTGGTTGTCGTGGCAGGCCTGTCTCTCGGCCTGTCCGCCTGCTTTCGTCCGCTCTACGGCCCGACAGCCTCGGGCGAGTCGCTCCAGACGGTGCTCGCATCCATCGACGTGCCGATGACCGATTGGCCGCCGTCGCTCGCAAATGTCGGCCATTACCTGCGCAGCGAGATGATCTATGCGCTCAACGGTTCGGGGTCGGACACGCCCAAGCGCTACAAGCTCGCCCTGAAGTTGAGCGAGAGTCGGTCGAGCCCGGTCGTGAACAGCGAGACCGGCACGGCCAGCTCCGTCATCGTTGCCGGCACCCTGACCTATACCCTGACCAGCCTGGACGGAAAGACCGTGGTCACGCAGGGCACGGCGACCTCGTCCAACAGCTTCGACCGCTTCTCTCAGCGTTTCGCCAACATCCGGGCGGGCCGCGATGCGGAGATCAGGCTTGCCAAGGATCTGGCGCAGCAGGTGAGAACCCGGTTGTCGGCGGCGCTCGCAACCGCAAGCTGAACCGATGGTCGCCGTCAAAGCAGGTGACGTGGATGGGGCGCTGCGGCGCCCCGACCCGCGGATCGGCGTGTTCCTGTTCTATGGGCCCGATATGGGCCTGATCAACGAGCGCGCCCGCTCGGTGGCTGAGCGCTCGGTGGACGATCCGTCGGATCCCTTCCAGCTCATCCGCATCGACGGCGACGACATCGCCGCCGATCCCGGACGCCTGGCCGACGAGGCCGGGACCATGGGCCTGTTCGGCGGCAAACGCGCCATCTGGGTGAAATCGACCTCGCGCAACATCGCGCCGGCGGTCGATGCGGTCCTCAAAGGCGAAATCCAGGATACGGTCATCGTCATCGAAGGGGGCGACCTGCAGAAATCCTCGCCTCTGCGGACGCTTTGCGAACGCTCGCAGAAGGCGCTCGCCCTGCCCTGCTATGCCGACACGGGCCGCGACCTCGGCACGGTGGTCGACGAGACCTTGAAGGCGAGCGGCTTTTCCATCCAGCGCGAAGCGCGCACGGCCCTGATCGCGAGCCTCGGCGGCGACCGACTGGCCACCCGGGGCGAACTCGCCAAGCTCATGCTCTATGCTTACGGGCAGCGCGAGATCACGCTCGCCGACGTGGACGCGATCATGAGCGACGTGTCGAGCCTTGCCATGGATGCGGTGATCGATGCCGCTTTCGGCGGCGAGGGCACGGGCCTCGAAACCGGCTCCAGGCGTCTGGCCGCCGAGGGCGTCAATGCGGCCGTACTCCTAGGCGCAGCGCTTCGCCATGCCCTGATGCTGCTGACGGCGCGCCTTTCCGCAGAGGAAGGACGGCCGATTCCCGCCGTCATGGAAACCATGCGCAGCCTGCATTTCCGGCGCAAGCCCCTGGTGGAGCGCCATCTTCAGCGCTGGACGAGCGACAGTCTCAAGAACGCCATCGCGCTTCTTCAGGCGAGTCTTCTGCAAACCCGCCGCCTCTCCGACCTGGACGATACGATTGCGGCCAAGACCCTGCTGGACATTGCACGGGCCGCGCGGCGGTAAACTCGGCTCAGCCCTTGGCTAGCGGCCTTCCGAAGATAGGCTCAACGCGCGTGTTGCTTGTGATAGGTGAGTGCCATCGCCACACAATGCCTGAACGGATCAACGGGAAAGTCGTGCCCGACTGTGAAGATGAGCGCTCGATTTCCCTGAAATGTGAAGTCATTCGGATAAAGTTGTCGGAATGTGGAAACGAGAGTCGTCTGGTAGTGAAAGAAGACAGCATAATGCTCTGGCTCCTCTTTTACTGCATCGATCCTGATCGTCGTTCCAATCTTCGGATGCGCGGGCAGAAAAGCCGGTTGGCCCCATTTCAGGGTTTCAATGATCTCTCCGACTGCATCCATCTCAGATGCAGTCGTGAAGATGAGATCGAGCACCTTCAGCAGCGGTTTTCTGACTTCCGGTGGATAGGTCCTGAATTTTGCCTCAAGCTGAGCGTTGCCAAAGGGAATTTCCATCAGCTGTCCTGAACACGTTCATGCTGATGTTATCCGGTAACGCAGAATCGGCAACGGGACAGGTCATGCTGGCCGTCCGGAGAGCAATCCCAGCTCAAGTGTTTGACCGACCCCGCTTGCCTGGACTTCGCTGAAGCTTACGGGTTCAACCGCCGGCACAGGCCGTCGAGCTGCTCAAGGGTCTTGTACTTGATGCGCAACTCGCCGCCCTTGGCCTTGTGGTCGATGCTGACGGTGAGGCCGAGCACGTCCTGCAGGGCCCGTTCGAGCGCGCGAGTGTCCGGGTCCTTTTCCGCCTTCGCCGCCTTGTCCGCCTTGGCCTCCGCCTTCTCGGGCGTTGCGTTGTCGTTCTGCGCGATCTCCTCGACCTGACGCACGCTCAGGCCTTCGTCGATGACGCGCCTGGCCACTTGGACCGGATCCTTCACGGACAGGAGCGCGCGGCCGTGGCCTGCGGTGAGCTTGCGCTCCATCAGGAGCTTGCGCACGCCGGGCGGCAGATCGGCGAGGCGCAGCATGTTGGCGATGTGGCTGCGGCTCTTGCCGATGATCTTCGAGAGGTTCTCCTGGGTGTAGGAGAACTCGACCATCAGGCGGGAATAGCCTTCCGATTCCTCGATCGGATTGAGGTCGGCGCGCTGGACGTTCTCAAGAATCGCGTATTCGAGCGAGGTTTTGTCGTCGATGGTGACGACGACCACGGGCACCTTGTGCAGCCCTGCCTTCTGGGCCGCGCGCCAGCGGCGCTCGCCGGCGACGATCTCGTAGTTTTCGCTTGAACCCGGCACCAGGGACCGCACCACGATGGGCTGGATGATGCCGCGATCCTTGATCGACTGGGTCAGTTCCTGCAGATCCTCGTCGTCGAACACTTTCCGCGGATTGCGCGGGTTCGGGCGCAGGAATTCCACCGGCACATGGCGGGGCACGAAACCCTTGCGCTCGAGGTTGCCCATCTCGTCCCCGACCTCCCCGATCAGGGCGGCCAATCCACGGCCCAGGCGCGACTTACCTTCTTCTGCCATTGTCTCTCTCAAATGTTTTTTATGCCGCGCGCAGGGCGCGTTCACGCTGAATGACTTCGGATGCCAAACGGAGATAAGCCTGCGAGCCCGCGCATTTCAGATCGTAGAGCAGGACCGGCTTGCCGTGCGACGGGGCTTCGGACACGCGAACGTTACGCGGGATCATGGTCTCGTAAACCTTGTTGCCCATGAACTCGCGCACGTCGGCCACGACTTGGCCCGAGAGGTTGTTGCGCGGGTCGAACATGGTCAGCACGACACCGTGGATCGAGAGATCCGGGTTGAGGGCCGAACGGACCTGTTCGACTGTCTTGAGCAGCTGGCTGAGACCTTCCAGAGCAAAGAATTCGCATTGGAGGGGGACAAGAACCGCGTCAGCAGCGACCAAGGCATTGATGGTCAAAAGATTGAGCGATGGTGGGCAATCGATCAAAATATAGGTAAAAGGTTCGCTTACCTCAGTGACCGCAAGGCTCTGGATCGCGGAGCGAAGACGATGCGTCCGGTTACGTTCGCTGGCGATTTCCAGTTCGACGCCGAGCAGGTCGAGAGTCGAGGGCGCAATTGACAATCCAGGCACCACGGTCTCGGTAATGCTCTCGTCCAGCGACGCTTCGCCGGCGAGCACATGGTAGGTCGAGACCTGACGGCTCTTGCGGTCGATTCCCAATCCCGTCGAAGCGTTGCCCTGCGGGTCGAGATCGATGATCAGGACCTTCTCACCGATAGCGGCCAGCGCCGTGCCGAGGTTGATCGCCGTCGTGGTCTTGCCGACGCCTCCCTTTTGGTTGGCGAGCACGAGAACGCGTGGCGTCACGCCACGCGCGCCTGCTTCGAATCCGTTGCGGTCGGTCATCATGAATGGCTCTCGATGGAGGTTATGCGAAGAATCCTGGCTTCGGAATCGGTCAGGCTCGGCAGGATCTCTGCCTCGAATGTCCACTGTTTCCGTGCCTCGGTCAATTCAGTCTCGACGTCCCGCCCTTTGGGAAACAGGCCCATTGTCCCCGCTTTCAACAAGGGGGCCGTCCAGTCCAGCAGCAGTGGGAGCGATGCCAGAGCGCGGGCGGAGACCACATCGGTCTTGCCAATGAAGTCCGGAACTACCGCCTCGAGCCGCGCTTCGTGGATCAGCGCTGGGACGCCCGTCAGCCGGACGATATGGCGGAGGAAGGCGCATTTGCGCGAGTTGCTCTCGACGAGGTGAACCTTGAGCCCCCTCTCCGCCCCCGCGATGGCGAGTACCAGACCGGGAAAGCCGGCACCGGAGCCGAGGTCCAGCCACGTCTTGGCATCAGACGCTAGGTCGAGAAGCTGGAGCGAATCGACGATATGGCGGTCCCAGATCTGGGTGAGTGTCGCCGGTCCGACGAGGTTCTTGATCGCCTGCCAGCGGCGAAGCTCGCGCTCCAGCAGCTCCAGCTTCTCGAATGTTTCACGTGAAACATTCAGGTCGGATGCGGTGGTCTTG
This sequence comes from Microvirga sp. 2MCAF35, assembly GCF_052115545.1. NCBI lineage: Bacteria > Pseudomonadati > Pseudomonadota > Alphaproteobacteria > Hyphomicrobiales > Methylobacteriaceae > Microvirga > Microvirga sp. 2MCAF35. The sequence goes on along the minus strand of NZ_JBFRGW010000008.1, from coordinate 117,070 downwards.
TGGGGTGCCGTCATACCAAAGCCTCGACTGCGCGACCGCCTCTCCCAGAACCTTTGCGGGCATGAGCAGCCAGGAGTGTCAGGGCAGCAGGCGTGATGCCCTCGATCCGCGCCGCCTGCCCTAAAGTCTTGGGACGAACGAGATCGAGCTTGGCCTTGATTTCATTCGACAGACCCGGAAGCCCCTGGAAGTCGATGCTTTCCTCCAAGACGACGCCTTCGTCCCGACGGTAGGCAGCGATGTCTGCCTGCTGCCGGTCGAGATAAACCGCATAGGTCGCATCCGTCTCAAGGCGGTCCCGAACCGCGGCAGTTACTCCGGACAACTCCGGCCAGACCCGAGTGAGCTCGGCCCAGCCTATATTCGGATAGGAGAGAAGCTGATAGGCCGAACGCCGAACGCCGTCCTGATTCAAAGCAAGACCTTGGCGAGACGCCTCCTGAGGAGTCAGCGTGAGCCCCTGGAGACGCTGTCGTGTCTCGCGAATTTCGGCCTGCGATTGCCCGAAATGCCTCTCACGCTGTGAGCCGACGCAGCCGAGTTCCAGGCCCTTGCCGGTCAGGCGCTCATCCACATTGTCGATACGCAGGCTCAGGCGGTACTCGGACCGGGAGGTGAACATCCGGTAAGGCTCGCTGACACCGCGGGTAATCAGGTCGTCAATGAGTACCCCGATATAGGATTCCGCCCGGTCGAACACCGCGCCGCCCTGCCCGGATGCCCGACGGGCCGCATTGAGGCCGGCCACCAGCCCCTGAGCGGCCGCTTCCTCGTAGCCCGTCGTGCCGTTGATCTGCCCGGCCAGGAAGAGGCCCTGGACCGCCTTCGTCTCGAGCGCGGCGGTCAAGTTGCGCGGATCCACGTAATCGTACTCAATGGCATAGGCCGGCTGGAGCATCCTGACCTTCTCCAGGCCCGGGATATGCTGCAGGAAGGCGAGCTGCACGTCCTCCGGCAGAGAGGTCGAAATCCCGTTCGGATAAACCGTGATGTCGTCGAGCCCCTCGGGTTCGAGGAAGATCTGATGTCCGTCCCGGTCGCCGAAACGCACCACCTTGTCCTCGATGGAGGGGCAGTAGCGGGGTCCCCTGCCCTGAATCTCGCCGGAATACATGGCCGAGCGATGCAGGTTGTCCCGGATCAGGGCATGAACCTTGTCCGTGGTCCGGGTGATGCCGCACTCGATCTGCGGGTTCTCGATACGGGAGGTCAGTAGGGAAAACGGCACCGGCTCGTCATCAGCCGCCTGCTTGTCGACGCCGGCCCAGTCGATGGTGCGGCCGTCCAGGCGGGGCGGGGTACCGGTCTTCAGGCGGCCCAGCGTGAAGCCGAGCCGTTCGAAGGTCTTCGGCAGTCCGAGCGACGGGCGCTCGCCCATCCGTCCCGCCGGGATCTTCTTCTCGCCGATATGGATCAGACCCGACAGGAAAGTGCCGGTGGTGATGATCACGGCTCCGGCGGCGAGGATCCGGCTGTCCGTCAGGAGGAGACCAGCGATCCGGCCATCCTGGACGACGAGATCGTCCGCCTCTCCTGCGACGATGGTCAGGTTCGGCGTCTGCAGCAGCTCGGCCTGCATGGCGCGGGCATAAAGCTTGCGGTCGGCTTGGGTGCGGGGACCACGCACGGCCGGTCCCTTGCGGCGGTTGAGCAGGCGGAACTGGATGCCGGCTCGGTCGGCGATGCGGCCCATGATCCCGTCGAGAGCATCGATCTCGCGAACGAGATGGCCCTTCCCTAGACCGCCGATGGCCGGGTTGCAGGACATGGCCCCGATGGTCGACAGCTGGTGCGTGACGAGAGCCGTGCACGCGCCCATGCGGGCCGCCGCAGCGGCCGCCTCGGACCCCGCGTGCCCGCCGCCCACGACGATCACATCGAACACCTGACTCATGACGTTCTCCATACCGAAGCCTTGGACCCCAACTGAGATGACCGGGGCAGCTTCGACGCCTCCCGCTACACCGGCGAAATGACCCGGTGCGAAGGGGCGAAAGTACCTTTTCTATACGATGCGCTTGGGTCTAGTTGCCCGCGCGACAGAGGTCAAAAGGGCAAAATGTTTCACGTGAAACATTCCGGGCCCGACCCCGGTTCTACACATTCCATTCACAGGATGTACGGAGCCGATTCAGCATTGTTCCACCGATTCGTGAACAGCTGAAAATGCGACTCTCACCGATTCGATTCAGAGTTACCGAGCGCGCCTGTCACTTGCCGATGCAGAAGCTGGAAAACAGCCGGTCAAGCACATCCTCCACATCCACACGGCCGGTGATTTCACCGATGGCGCGGGCTGCCAGCCGAGCTTCCTCGGCAGCCAATTCGAGAGGGCCGTGCTTGACGAGCAGGATACGCGAACGATCGAGAGCAGCATGGGCCCGCTCGAGCGCCTTGCGGTGACGCTCCCGGGTGACGACGGCGTCCCCCTGCCCCATCAGCGCGGCGGCTTCCTCTTCGACGCTGGCGATCAGCTCCGGCAATCCTTCGCCGGTCGCGGCCGCGATCATGAGATCGCAATCCTTCCGGACTTGGCCCAGATCCGACTTCGTACCGACGCGCAGGAGACGCCGCGCAGAGGGCGGCGCAGTCTCCTCACCTTCCGGCGGCACGAGCCAGAGCACCAGGTCCGCATTGTCTACACGAGCGCGGGCGCGGGACACGCCTTCCTGCTCGATGGCATCAGCGCTCTCCCGCAGGCCCGCCGTGTCGACGATGATCACCGGCAGACCGCCGAGGTCGCAATGGACCTCGATCGCGTCGCGGGTCGTGCCGGCAATCGGCGACACGATCGCCACATCCCGCCGGGCGAGCGCGTTCAGCAGGGTCGACTTTCCCGCATTCGGCGGACCGGCGAGAACCACTGTGAGACCTTCGCGCAGGCGCTCGCCGCTACGATCCGCCATGGCGTGGCCGATCTCGCCCCGCACTCGTTCGATCATCTGCAGGATCTCCGCCTCGAGATCCTCCGGAACATCGCCCTCGTCCGAAAAGTCCAGGCTTGCTTCGAGAAGCGCCAGAACCTGCAGCACGCTCTCGCGCCAGTCCTCGGCGGTATTGCCGAGCCGCCCACCGAGCTGGCGCATGGCCTGCCGACGTTGCGCCTCCGTCTCGGCATCGATGACATCCGCGAGACCCTCGACCTGGGAGAGATCCATCCGCCCGTTGAGGAACGCCCGACGGGTGAACTCGCCGGCCTCCGCCGCGCGGCAGTTCTCCAGAGAGCCGAGAGCGCGCAGCACGGCGGCCCGGGTCGCCAAACCGCCATGGATCTGAAGTTCGGCCTGATCCTCACCGGTGAAACTCCCCGGTCCCGGCATCCACAGGACGAGCGCCTGATCGAGCGGCTCGCCGCTCATGGGGTCCTTCAAGGTCCGCACGACCGCGCGCCTCGGCTCCGGCAGCCTCCCAGTCATCCGCTCCAGAACCGCGCGGCTCTCCGATCCGCTGATGCGGATGAGGCACACGGCGGCGCGGCCGTGACCGGAGGCGATGGCGAAGATCGTGTCGTCGGAACGCATGGGAATGAACCTCGTCAGCGTGAGAGGATTTAAGGTTGATGAAAGCCTAAAGCCATGGACCGCGACCGAGTCGATCGGCCGGGCCTGCCGACGCCGGAGCAGACATATGAACCGCCTGAACGAGGCCAGCTCCCCCTACCTTCTGCAGCACAGGGACAATCCTGTCCATTGGTGGGAATGGGGACCCGATGCCCTTGCCGAAGCCAAGCGACTGAACAAACCGATCCTGATCTCCATCGGCTATGCCGCCTGCCATTGGTGCCACGTGATGGCCCAGGAGAGCTTCGAGGATCCGTATGTGGCCGCTGTCATGAACGAGCTCTTCGTCAACATCAAGGTCGACCGGGAGGAACGGCCGGATGTGGACCATGTCTATATGAGCGCCCTGCATCTCCTGGGCGAACCCGGCGGCTGGCCGCTCACCATGTTCCTGACACCGGAGGGCGAACCGTTCTGGGGCGGCACCTATTTCCCGAAGGAGGCGCGCTTCGGGCGGCCCGGCTTCGTCGGCGTGCTGCGCGAGATCGGCCGCCTCTATCGCGCCGAGCCGGAGCGCATCCTGAAGAACCGGGATGCGATCAAGCAGCACCTCGCCCGAACAGACACGAGCGACGGCGGTACGCTCCGCCTCGACGATCTGGACCGCCTGGGCGCTCGCCTGTCCGAACTGGTCGATCCAGAGAACGGCGGGCTCCAGGGCGCACCGAAATTCCCCAATCCGCCGATCCTCGAATTTCTCTATCGCTATGCCTGCCGCACGGGCGATGAGGGTGCGAAGAAGCGTTTTCTCCTGACCCTGGAGCGGATGGCGCTCGGCGGCATCCATGATCATCTCGGCGGCGGCTTTGCCCGCTACTCCGTCGACGAGCGCTGGCTCGTGCCGCATTTCGAGAAGATGCTTTACGACAATGCCCAGCTCCTGGAACTCTACGCGCTGGCCTATGCCGAGACCGGCCGCGCCCTGTTCCGGGATGCAGCCGAGGGGATCGTCACCTGGCTCCGGCGGGAAATGACCACACCGGAGGGTGCCTTCGCGTCGAGCCTCGATGCAGATTCGGAAGGCGAGGAAGGTCGGTTTTACGTCTGGAGTCTTGCCGAAATCCGAGACGTCCTCGGCGACGAGGATGCGACCTTCTTCGCGAAGGTCTACGACATCACCGAAGAGGGAAATTTCGAGGGAAGCAATATCCCGAACCGGCTCATCTCCGGCGAGGCTCCGCCCGCCGTCGCGGAGCGCCTCGCCGCCCTGCGGGCCAAACTTCTCGAGCGGCGCGCGACACGGGTCAGGCCCGGACTGGACGACAAGGTGCTGGCGGACTGGAACGGTCTCATGATCGGTGCGCTGGTCCGGGCCTCTTCCCTGCTCGACCGGCCCGACTGGATCACACTCGCCCAGCGGGCCTATCGCTTTATCGCGGAGGCCATGACCCGCGACGGACGGCTCGGTCATTCCTGGCGCGGCGGTGCGCTGATCTTTCCGGGTTTCGCACTGGACCATGCCGCCATGATGCGGGCGGCGCTGGCGCTCTTCGAGGCGACCTCCGACCGTGCCTACCTCCGGGATGCGGAAACATGGCGCCACCGGCTGCTCTCGGACTATCGGGTCGAAGAGACCGGCTGCCTTGCCATGACAACCCGGGACTCCGACACCTTGGTGATCCGGCCGCAGCCGACCCAGGACGATGCGGTGCCCAACGCCAACGGGGTTTTCGCCGAAGCCCTGGTCCGGCTGGCGCAGCTCACGGAGACTGACGGCGACCTCCACCGGGCCTCGGATGTCCTGACGCGGCTCGTCGGGGTCGCCCGCTCTTCGCCGCTGGGCCATACGTCGATCCTCAATGCCCTCGACCTGCACCTGCGCGGCCTGACCATACTGGTCACAGGAAACAATGCCGACGCTCTCTTCGAGACCGGATTGAAAATCCCCTATCCGGTCCGCAGCGTCCGCCGCCTGCAACCGGACGAAGAGCTCGACGATAACCATCCAGCCAAGGCGCTCGCCTCATCGAGCATCGGGCCGCGGGCTCTCGTCTGTGCCGGGATGCGCTGCTCGCTGCCGGTGACGGATGCGGATGGGCTGAAGGCGCAGGTGCGGGAGATGCTGGGCGCCAAAGTCGGTTCGGCACCAAAGGATTGAGGCGTCAAGGAAGCGGCGATGTTTTTCTTCTTCTCGAACCGCCTGGGCTGCGCAGGCTCACTCCTGGTTTCCGCCGTGCTGACCCTGATCGTCCTGTGGCTCATGGGCGTGCTGTGAGCGCAAACAAAAACCCCACCCTCGCGGTCTGAGAGGATGGGGCTAAATGTCCGAAGGCGGACGTTCCGCCTCAGGTATTCATCGAGTCGAAGAATTCCTGGTTCGACTTGGTCTGGCGCAGCTTGTCGAGCAGGAACTCGATGGCGTCGACCGTGCCCATCGGGTTGAGGATGCGGCGCAGGACATACATCTTTTTGAGCGTGTCCGACGGGACCAGCAGCTCTTCCTTGCGGGTGCCGGAACGGGTGATGTCGATGGCCGGGAAGGTACGCTTGTCGGCAACCTTGCGGTCGAGGATGATTTCCGAGTTACCGGTGCCCTTGAACTCTTCGAAGATCACCTCGTCCATGCGCGAGCCGGTATCGATCAGCGCGGTGGCGATGATGGTCAGCGAACCACCCTCCTCGATGTTGCGCGCCGCGCCGAAGAAGCGCTTCGGACGCTGCAGGGCATTGGCGTCGACACCGCCGGTGAGAACCTTGCCGGAGGACGGCACCACCGTGTTGTAGGCGCGGCCCAGGCGGGTGATCGAGTCGAGCAGGATGACCACGTCGCGGCCATGCTCCACGAGGCGCTTGGCCTTCTCGATCACCATCTCGGCCACCTGCACGTGGCGGGTCGCCGGCTCGTCGAAGGTGGAGGCCACAACCTCGCCCTTCACGGAGCGCTGCATGTCGGTCACTTCCTCCGGGCGCTCGTCGATGAGCAGCACGATGAGGTAGCATTCGGGATGATTGGTGGTGATCGACTGCGCGACGTTCTGCATCAGCACCGTCTTGCCGGTGCGCGGCGGCGCCACGATGAGCGCGCGCTGGCCCTTGCCGATGGGCGACACGATGTCGATGATCCGCGGCGAGAAGTCTTTCCGGGTCGGATCGTCGAGCTCGAGCTTGAAGCGCTCGTGCGGGAAGAGCGGCGTCAGGTTGTCGAAATGAACCTTGTGCCGGATCTTCTCCGGATCCTCGAAATTGATCGTGTTTACCTTGAGCAGGGCGAAATAGCGCTCGCCTTCCTTCGGGCCTCGGATCGGGCCGTCCACCGTGTCGCCGGTGCGCAGGCCGAATTTCCGGATCTGGCTCGGCGAGACATAGATGTCGTCGGGGCCGGGCAGGTAGTTCGAATCGGCCGAGCGCAGGAAGCCGAAGCCGTCCTGCAGCACCTCGACGACGCCGGCGCCGATGATTTCGACCTCGCGCGCCGCCAGCTGCTTGAGGATGGCGAACATGAGCTCCTGCTTGCGCATGGTGCTCGCATTCTCGACCTCGAGCTCTTCGGCGAAGGCAATGAGTTCGGTGGGTGTCTTGGATTTCAGGTCTTGAAGTTTGATTTCCCTCATCGGGGAACACTCTCGGGGTAAATTCGCGGGCAGATGGGCTGTACGCGGTGAGGTCGGGGATATGATCGACAGGGCCGCTCAGTTCACGAGGGGTGACTTGAGAGAGAGCCCTGGGGGCCCCGTGCAGCGCACCTGTCTTTAGAGGAAGAGAATTCTTATTTAGCCCTATTCGGGCCAGGGCTCAAGAGGCTTTAAGGGATTGACCTCCGAAAGGGTCATTTCGGACGAAGCTGGGCAAGGAACTGGGAGAGACGACAGGATGGGACGCTCCTCTCCCCGTCATCACCGGCCTTGTGGTGGTGATTCCAACAGGAAAAGCGCCGCGCCGCGCCTGATCGAGATGGCCGGCACGAGGCCGGCCATGACGGAATGATCCTGAAAGCTATCCCGGGTCTCGCTACCCTAAACTGAGATGATGCAATCCCAAAGAACTCAAAACGGCTTCACGATCACTAGGATTACGATGGCGATCAGAAGAACCGTCGGGACCTCGTTGAGGATGCGATAATATTTTGCCGGTTTCGTGTTCTTGTCCGCCGCGAAATCCTTGAGCCGGCGCGCATAGACCCCATGCAGGCCCGACATTACGAGGACGAGCAGCACCTTCGCGTGAAGCCAGCCGGAACGGTACCAGCCGCCGTCCCAGACTAGATACAGGCCCAGCACCCACGTCACGGCCATGGCCGGGTTGATGATGGCCTTGAGCAGGCGCCGCTCCATGATCTTGAAGGTCTCGGACTGGATCGAGCCCTTCGGGGCATCGCAATGGTAGACGAAGAGGCGGGGCAGATAGAGCATGCCGGCCATCCACGCGATGACGGCGATCACGTGGAATGCCTTGAGCCAGAGATAGAGCATCGTATCAGGCCCCCCGCACGCGAGCGATCATCTGCGCGACATGGTCGATCGGCGTCTCCGGCAGGATGCCGTGCCCGAGATTGAAGATGTGCGGGCGTCCACGCACCGCGTTCAGGATATGATCGATGCCGTCGGTCAAAGCCGCCCCGCCGGCGATCAGAGCCAGGGGATCGAGATTGCCCTGGGTCGCGACCGTGTTCGGCAAGGTCGGCAGCACGACGGCCGGATCGAGGGTCCAGTCGAGGGCCAGCGCATCGCCGATCCCGGCCGAGGCGAAACGGTGAAGATTGGCACCGCCGCCACGGACGAAAACGATCACCTTCGCCTCGGGACGAGCCTTTTTAAGACCCTCCACCATCCGGCGGATCGGGTTCAGCGACAGCCGGTCGAAGAGAGCGGGCGGCAGGGCCGACCCAAAGCTCTCGAAGATCTGCACCGCCTCGGCGCCCGCATCGATCTGGCGGATGAGATAGGCGGTCGAGGCACGCACCAACCGGTCGATCAGCGCATCCATGAAGGCGGGATCCCGATAGGCGGTGAGGCGGGCGGGCGCCTGGTCGGGGGTGCCCTTGCCGGCGATCATGTAGCTCGCCACCGTCCAGGGGGCACCGCAGAAGCCGAGAAGGGTGGTTTCTTTCGGAAGGCTCCTGCTCAAACGATCAAGGGTCTCGAAGACCGGGTCGAGCCGCTCCAGCGGCAGCTCATCGGCTAGCCTGGAGAAATCTGCCTGCGATGTCACCGGATCGAGCTTGGGTCCCTCGTTCTCGACGAAGCGCACGTCCTGGCCGAGCGCATGGGGGATGACCAGGATGTCGGAGAACAGGATCGAGGCGTCGAAGCCGAAGCGACGGATCGGCTGGAGCGTCACCTCCTCGGCAAGCCTCGGATTGTAGCAGAGATCGAGGAAGGAGCCGGCCTGCTTCCGGGTCTCCCGGTATTCCGGCAGATAACGGCCGGCTTGCCGCATGATCCAGATCGGCAGAGGCCAGACCGGCTCGCCGTTCAGCACGCGGAGGATCGCTTTAGTGGGACGCTCGCTCACAGGCCCTCTCTAATAAATATAATCTTTGAATCTAAGAATCTGATGTTTCTCTTGGGCCGTGAATCACAAAGCCGCAAGCCCGTCCACAGGCGGTCCACACGGCCTGTGGCGTTAACGGCTCATTAACGGATGGGGCGGGGGTGTCACAATCCTTTCCGAATTCTTAAAGCTTAACAGCCCGTTAACGAAGATTAACCAGATCTGAATCGAATTCTTGGGCCTGATTCGTGCCGGATTCTCCCAAATCGGTTGTTTGAGACTCGCACAAGGATGAGCCTTGTTGATGGATCGAGACGAATCCCACAGGCCCCTCGGCTGGACCTTCGGACCTAAGGGTTTTATCCACATTCATCGACTCCTTATCGTGGAGAGGATCCGCCGTGGGACGCAGCTATTTCCATCTTCATCTCGTCTCGGATTCCACCGGCGAAACGCTCATCACCGTGGCCCGTGCCGTGGTGGCGCAATACGAGGGGGTGGCCGCCATCGAGCATGTCTATCCGCTCGTGCGCTCCAACACGCAGCTGGAGCGCGTGATCAGCGAGATCGAGACGGCGCCGGGCATCGTGCTCTATACCCTGGTGGAGCAGGATCTGGCGCAACGGCTCGAGGAGGTCTGTCGCAATACGGGCTCGCCGCATCTCTCCGTGCTGGAGCCTGTTCATGCCCTGCTCTCCTCCTATCTCGGCACCCATTCGACCGCCCGGCCCGGCGCGCAGCACATGCTGAACGCGGAATATTTCAAGCGCATCGATGCGATGAACTTCACGCTCCTGCACGACGACGGGCATCTGCCGCATGATCTCGACGACGCGGACGTGATCCTGGTGGGCGTGAGCCGCACCTCGAAGACACCGACGGCCGTCTATCTCGCCAATCGCGGCCTGAAGACGGCGAATATTCCTCTCGTCCCAGGCGTGCCGCCGCCGACGGTTCTCGAAACAGCGAAGAAAGCGCTGATCGTCGGCCTCGTGGCGACCCCCGAACGCATCGTGCAGATCCGGCAGAACCGGCTGCTCAGTCTCAACGCCGATGACGACACCTCCTATGTGGACCGTGATGCCGTGGCCGAGGAGCTCGCCGCCTCGCGGCGGCTCTTCGCTCGCAACGGCTGGCCGGTGATCGACGTGACCCGCCGCTCCATCGAGGAGACGGCGGCGGCGATCATCGATCATTATCGCGATCATCGTCTGCGCTTCATTGCAGAATAGATCCATGCCCGTGCTCTGGACCCATGCCGAAAAGCTCCTCCTCGCCTCCACGAGCGCGACCCGGCTCGCCCTGCTCGTGAGCGCGGGGCTTCCCGTCGAGACTCAGGATTCCGGCATCGACGAGCGGGCCATCGAGGATGCGGCAGGCCATGAGGCGCTCGATCCGCCGGCGCTTGCCGGGCGGCTCGCGGCGGAAAAGGCCCTCGCGGTCAGTCGCCGCCATCCGGAACGGGTCGTGCTCGGGGCCGATCAGGTTCTCGAATGCGAAGGCGCGGTGTTTCACAAGCCTGTGGGTCGCGATACGGCCAAATCCCATCTGATGGCCCTGTCGGGCCGCCGTCACGCCCTGCATTCGGCCGGTGCCATCGCGATCGGCGGGCAGGTGATCGAGCACTTTGCCGCGAGCGCCCATCTCACCATGCGGCCCCTGACCGAGCAGGCGATCGATCTCTATCTCGACTTGGCGGGGCCGGACGTTCTCAAAAGCGTCGGCGTTTACCAGCTGGAAGGTTTCGGCATTCATCTCTTCGAGACGGTCGAGGGAGACCATTCGACCATTCTGGGGCTCCCTCTCCTTCCCCTTCTCGCCTCCTTGCGCCGTCTCGGCAGCCTTGCCCTTTAAGGATTTGACGTCATGACGAAGGCCTTCGTCGTCGGCCATCCGATCAAGCATTCCCGCTCGCCGCTGATTCACGGCTACTGGCTGAAGCAATACGGGCTCGACGGCTCCTATGAGCGCATCGACGTGGCGCCTGTGAAGTTCGGGGAATTTCTGAAGGACTTCCGGTCGCAGGGCTTTGCCGGCGGCAACGTTACCATTCCGCACAAGGAAATGGCTTTCCTGAGTGTCGAGCGTCGGACGGAACGGGCCGAGCGTGTCGGAGCCGTGAACACCCTCTGGTTCGAGGACAACATGCTCTGGGGAGACAACACGGACGTCATCGGCTTCATGGCCCATCTCGATGCGAGCCTGAGGAAAGGCTGGGAACAAGATGTGGACACCGCTCTCGTGCTCGGCGCCGGTGGGGCAGCGCGTGCCGTGGTGGCGGGCCTCCAGGATCGGCCGCTGAAGCGAATCCTCGTGGCGAACCGCACCCTGTCGAATGCCGAAGACCTGGTGCGCGACCTGAGACCCGGTAGTTCTGTCGCCCTTGAGACCTCGGCGTGGGAAGCCCTCGGGCGCGTCATCCCGCATGCCCAGCTCATCGTCAACACCACGTCGCTCGGCATGGCGGGCCAGCCTCCCCTCACGCTCGATCTGTCCCGGGCGCCGCGCAATACGGCCGTGGCGGACATCGTCTATGTTCCGCTTGAGACGCCGCTCCTGGCTGCCGCAGCCGCCCAGGACCTGAGAACCGTCGACGGCTTGGGCATGCTGTTGCATCAGGCCGTGCCCGGCTTTCGGCGCTGGTTCGGCGTCACCCCGGAGGTCACGCCCGAGCTGCGGGCACTGATCCTGGCCGATATCGAGGGCCCCCGATGACCTTCGTTCTCGGCCTCACCGGCTCCATCGGCATGGGAAAATCGGCCACCGCCGATCTCTTCCGCAGGCTCGGCGTGCCGGTTCACGATGCCGACGCTACCGTGCACAAGCTCTATCATGGCCGCGCCGCACCGCTGATCGAGAAGGCTTTTCCGGGCACCGTCGCGGGTGGCGCCGTCGACAGGGCGAAGCTCGGCGCCATGGTTCTCGGCAACCAGGAGCGCATGAAGCAGCTCGAGGCCATCGTGCATCCTTTGGTGCGTGAGGAGGAGGAAAGCTTTCTCCAGAGAGTGTCGGCTCTGTCGTCAATCGCCGTCCTGGACATCCCTCTCCTGTTCGAGACTGCAGGCGAGACACGTTGCGATGCGGTTCTGGCGGTCACCGCGCCGGCTTCCGTTCAGCGCGACCGCGTCATGGCTCGCCCCGGCATGACGGATGAAAAATTTCGTGCCATCCTGGCCAAGCAGATGCCGGATGCCGATAAGCGTGCCCGCGCCCATTTTCTGGTCGATACCAGCCGCGGCTTTGCCTCCGCCGAGGCGCAGGTGCGGTCGATCCTCGCTTGTCTCGCCGGCCGGCCCGGATGGCGTCACCGTTTTTGATGAAGAGTTTTTCTGATGTTGCGTGAAATCGTTCTCGATACCGAAACCACCGGCACCAGTCACGCCAACGGCGACCGGGTGATCGAAATCGGCTGCGTGGAGCTGCTCAACCATATCCCGACAGGCAAGAGCTATCACGTCTACATCAATCCCCAATGCCCGGTTTCGCCCGGTGCCTTCGCGGTCCACGGGCTCTCCGACGAGTTCCTCAAGGACAAGCCGGTCTTCGCCGCCATCGCCGATGAATTCGCCGAGTTCGTCCGCGATGCGCGGCTCGTCATTCACAACGCCGCCTTCGATATCGGCTTCCTCAACGCGGAATTCGCCCGCACCGGACACCCGCCCTTCAACCTGCCCGACGCGATCGACACGCTCTCGATGGCCCGGCGCAAGCATCCGGGCGCGGCGAACAACCTAGATGCCCTCTGCTCGCGCTACGGGATCGACAATTCCAGGCGCACCAAGCACGGGGCGCTTCTCGACGCGGAGATCCTGGCAGAAGTCTATATCGAGCTGATCGGCGGCCGGCAGGTCGGTTTCGACCTCTCGCTCCAGCCTGCCGCCCGGTCGAGCGCGGCCCGCCAAGCTGCGGCGGCTCGCGATGCGCGTCCCCGCACCCTGATCTCGCGCCTGACCGAGGCCGAGCGCGCGGCCCACGAAGCCTTCATTCAGCAGCTCGGCCCCAATGCCCTCTGGCGCGAATATCTCGGCGAGCCGACGCCGGAGGCGTCTTCCTGATCTGAACCCGGCTTCGACCCTGGTCCTCAGAGAGACGACCGACCGTTGCGACGTCATGGCCGGCCTTGTGCCGGCCATGACGCTTCGATAAAGCGCCGCGCCTTTTCGATCGAGATCACCGGGACGAGCCCGGTGATGACGAAGACGGTGAATGGCCAGCCTCTCGTCGAGCCGCCCTGTGCATAAAAAATCGGGCGAGACGGAAGCCGCCTCGCCCGATTCAAAAAACCTCGATGGTTCGAACGCTTACGACAGCGTCTGGCCGTCGCCGTTCTGCTGAGCCTGCACCTCGGAGGCGCGCTGGCGATAGAGGGCGACGAAGTCGATCGGGTCGATGTAGAGGGGCGGGAAGCCGCCGTTGCGCACCGCGTCGGCCACGATCTGGCGGGCGAAGGGGAACAGCAGGCGCGGGCACTCGATCATCACCACCGGGTGCAGCTGTTCCTGCGGGATGTTCTGGATCCGGAACACGCCCGAATAGGTCAGCTCGAAGGCGAACAGCACATCCTTGCCGCCGATCTTGGCATCGCCCTCGAGGGTCAGGTCGACCTCGAAATCGGCCTCCGCGAGCTGCTTGGCGTTCACGTTGACCTGCAGGTTGATCTGCGGGCCTTCCGACTGCTGCTGCAGGGACCGCGGGGCGTTGGGGTTCTCGAAGGAAAAGTCCTTGCAGTACTGCGCAAGGGCGTTGAGCGCGGGCGCTCCGTTGTTTGCCGGGTTCTCGGCCATAGGTTCATGCTCCCTCAGGGGTGTCTTGTCGGGCCCGGACGAAACACGTCGTCAGGCAAAGCGCCGGCTCGCTTCGGGCCATGGATCTTCGCGCTATCAGCTTCTCCGACATGAAGCAAGATTTCAGCCGACTCATTCGCTTGTCGGGGGCAGAGGTGGATGTTACGACCTCAAGACCCCATATGCGAAGGATGACACCTTCGCCTCCTCCATACAACGCCCGGCGACACCCGGGCTCGGGCAGGCTCACAACGGATCGACGATGCAGGATTCCTTCGACATCACGACCCTCATTTTTATCGTACTCGCCGTTTTCGTGATCTGGCGTCTGCGCTCCGTCCTGGGACAGAAGACCGGCAACGAGCAACCGCCTTTCGACCCGATGTCGCGCCGGGATGCTCCCCTGCGTCCGGGCAATGCACCGGCCGAGCCAGATCACAATGTGGTGCGTCTGCCCGGCGCCAACGGAGCTCGCCCTGCCGCCGAGGTTCCCCCGGCCGAGCGCTGGAAAGGGATCGCCGAGCCCGGCACGCCCACCGCCCAGGCCCTCGACGGCATTGCCCGCGTCGAGCCGGGCTTCGATGCGGCCGAGTTCCTGGAAGGCGCCAAGTCGGCCTATGAGATGATCGTGACCGCCTTCGCGCAGGGCGACCGGAAGACCCTCAAGGATCTTCTCGCCAAGGAGGTTTATGAAGGCTTCGAGCGGGCGATCACCGAGCGCGAGCGCCGGGGCGAGACGGTGGAGACCACCTTCGTGTCCATCGACAAGGCCGAGATGGCCGGAGCCGAGCTCCAGGGCAAGACGGCCCAGATCGTGGTGCGCTTCCTCTCCAAGCTCATCACGGCGACCCGGGATGCCTCCGGCACCGTGGTCGACGGCAGCCCCGAGACCGTCGCCGACGTCACCGACGTGTGGACCTTCGCCCGCGCCCTCGGAAACCGCGATCCCAACTGGCAGCTCGTGGCGACCGAAGCGGGGCAATGAAGCATGCCGGGTGGGCCCTCCTCGCTTGCTCTCTCGTCTGGGCGCTGACCATGGCCACTGGCGCAGCATCGGCGCTGGCCGATCAGGCGCGTCTCAAGCCCCTGCCCTTCCAGAATCTGGCGGGCTGGGAGGCGGACGATCACGGAGCTGCGTTCCAGGCCTTTCTGCGCTCCTGCCGCGCCCTTGAAGCCAGTTCCGCGGAGCTGCGCCCGGCCCAGGCGCCGCAAGCGGATCTCCTGGCCGTCTGCCGCGAGGCCTTGAAGACGCCGGGTCTCGGCCGGACCGAGGCCAAGCGTTTCTTCGAAACGCATTTTCAGCCTCTTGCTGTCAGGCCCTTTTCCGGTGGCGGTTTCCTCACTGGCTATTACGAGCCTGAATTCCAGGGCTCGCGCACGCCCGACGCCACCTATCGGGTCCCCCTGCTCGACCGGCCTGACGATCTCGTCACGATCCCGCAGGGCGAAACCCTGCCCGGCCTCGACAAGGGCCTCCAGGCGGCTCGGCGCACCAACGACGGCTACGAGCCCTATCCCGACCGCGCCGCCATCGAGGATGGAGCCTTGGGGACGCTCACCAAGCCCATCGTCTATCTGCGTGAGCCGGGCGAGGCCTTCATCATCCATGTCCAGGGTTCGGCCCGCATCCGCCTCGAGGACGGTTCGGTGATGCGCGTGGCCTATGCCGGGCGCAACGGCCGACCTTACACCTCCATCGGCCGCCTTCTCGTCCAGCAGGGCGAGATGGTCCTGGAGGCCATGACGCTGGAAAAGCTCATGGGCTGGCTGACGGATCATCCGGAGACGGCCAAGGCCCTGATGCGGCAGAACCAATCCTACATCTTCTTCCGCGAGGCGGGCGAGCTTGCGCCCGAGGATGGTCCCATCGGTGGCGCCGGTACCCCGCTCGTGCCCGGCCGGAGCCTGGCTGTGGACCGGTCCCTGTGGGCCTATGGCCTGCCCGTCTGGCTCGACGGAGAATTGCCCTTATCTCTTGACACGGTCGAGCCCTTGCAGCGGCTGATGATCGCCCAGGACACGGGCTCGGCCATCGTCGGCCCGGCGCGGGGCGATTTCTTCTTCGGCAGCGGCGAGGAGGCGGGACGGCGCGCCGGTCTCCTCCGCCATGCCGTGCGATTCGTGGTTCTGCAGCCCAAACCCCGCTCATGACCAAGAGAAGCCGTACCCGCCAGCTCAGCTCCGAGGAGAAGCGGCTCTGGTCTCATGTGGCAAGGCACGTCAAGCCCATGAAGGGCAAGCGCCTTCCGCCTGAGCCGGAACCCGAGGACAAGCCTGCCACGGCGCCTGCTCCGCAGGTCGCGGCTCCCGCCGTCGTTCTGCCCCCCCTCCCGCCTCAGGCCAAGCCTGCCCTGCCCCCGCTCGCCCCGGTTGAACGCAAGACCCTTCAGGCCCTGCGCCGGGGCCGCAAGGATGTGGACAGCGTCATCGACCTGCACGGGATGCGCCAGGAAGAGGCCCATTTCGCCCTCCTGCGCTTCCTGCATCGGGCGCAAAGCTCAGATTATGGCCTCGTTCTCGTGATCACCGGCAAGGGTGGCGCGGCGGTTGCCGGCGGCCTGTTCGAGGAACGGGGTGTGCTGCGGCGCATGGTTCCCCATTGGCTGCGCCTGCCTGACCTGCGCCATGTGGTGATCGGCTTCGAGGAGGCCTCTCCCCAGCATGGCGGATCCGGTGCAATCTATGTCAGGCTCCGCCGCCGGCGGGGCGCGGGATGATCAGATGACCCCCTTCGGCGAACGGGTGCGGCAGCTGCGCCAGGAGCGCGGGCGGATGTTGAAGGACATGGCCGCCCATCTCGGCGTGTCGAGCGCCTATCTGTCGGCCCTGGAGCGCGGCGAGCGCGGCAAGCCCACCTGGGCCCTTATCCAGGGCGTCCTGCAATATTTCCACATCATCTGGGACGAGGCCGACGAACTCACCCGCCTCGCTGACCTTTCCGACCCCAAGGTGAAGATCGATACGTCAGGCAGCGATCCGAAGGCGACCCTGCTGGCCAACCGTCTCGCCCGCGAGATCCGCTCCCTGTCCGAGAGCGAGCTCGAGGACATGCTGGCGGTTCTCGACAGGGCTCAGACCCGCGAGAGGCGTTTGCCCGTGCCGATCCAGGCGGTGCAGGACGCCGTCTGAAACGACACGAGCCTTGACCGCCGAGGCGGTGGATGCGAAAGCGCCCCGTCATTTCATAACCCCGGTGGCTCATGTCCCAGACCCGCATCGACGTCCTCACCCTCGGCAACGCCATCGTTGACGTGCTCGCCCATACGGACGAGGCCTTCCTGCTTCAGAAGAAGGTGCACAAGGGCGCCATGCAGCTTATCGACGAGGCCCGTGCCGAGGAGCTCTACGGCGACATGGGCCCGGCGATCATCGTGTCGGGCGGCTCAGGGGCCAACACGGCGGCGGGCGTCGCTTCTCTAGGCGTGAAGGCCGGCTTCATCGGCAAGGTCAAGAACGACGAGACGGGCAAGCTCTTCGCCCACGACCTCAAGGCCATCGACGTCCATTACGACGTGAAGCCGGCGCAAGACGGCCCGGCCACGGCGCGCAGCTTCATCCTGGTGACGCCGGATGGCGAGCGCACCATGAACACCTATCTGGGCGCCTGTCAGAACCTCACGCCCGACGACGTGAACCCGGAGACGGTGCGCGCCTCATCCATCGTCTATCTCGAAGGCTATCTCTGGGATCCGCCGGCCGCCAAGGAAGCCTTCCGCAAGGCCGTGAAGATCGCCCACGAGGCCGGCAACAAGGTGGCGCTCACCCTGTCGGACGCCTTCTGCGTCGATCGCTACCGTGACGAGTTCCTTGGACTCATGCGCGACGGCAGCCTCGACATCCTCTTCGCCAACATCCACGAGCTGCAGAGCCTCTACGGGACCTCGGATGCCGATACTGCCCTGGCTGCGCTGCGCGAAGAGAACGTGCTCGGCGCCGTCACCCGCTCGGCGGACGGCGCGCTGATCGTGACCCGCGGCGAGACCAAGGCCGTGCCGGCCTTCCCGGTCGAGCGCGTCGTCGACACCACGGGCGCGGGCGACCTCTTCGCCTCGGGCTTCCTCGCCGGCCTCGTGAACAACCTCGAGCTCACCGATTGCGCCCGCCTTGGAGGCCTCGCCGCCGCCGAGATCATCAGCCACCTGGGCGCCCGCCCGCAGGCGAACCTGCGCGAGCTGGCGCAGCAGGAAGGACTTTTGGGGTAAGTCCGAACCTTACGCTCTTCTTCCTCACCCGGGCAGGTGAGGAAGAAGAGCCATATCCAGCAGCCGATCCCGGCTTCTGCCGCGTCGTTCCGGTAACACCCCAGGATCAACCGGCGTTTGAGCCAAACCGCCGCTATTCTCTTGCACGCATAAAAGGCTTAAAAGGCCTCCATCCTCCCCCGCCCGATTGCAAGCAGCAGGCCACCTCGTGAAAAAAGTCTTCGTCAAATCCTACGGCTGCCAGATGAACGTCTACGATGCCGAGCGCATGGCGGACATGCTGGCAACGGAAGGCTATTCCGAGACCAAGGCCATGGAGGAGGCGGACCTCGTCATCCTCAACACCTGCCACATCCGCGAGAAGGCCGCCGAGAAGGTCTATTCCGAGCTCGGCCGGGTGCGCGAGATGAAGCAGGAGCACGAGGCAGCAGGACGGGATATCAGGGTCGTGGTGGCTGGCTGCGTCGCGCAGGCCGAGGGTAAGGAGATCCTGCGACGGGCGCCCGCCGTCGACGTGGTGGTCGGCCCGCAGAACTACCACAACCTGCCTGCACTCCTGAAGAAGTCGCGCACGGACCGGATCGTCGACACGGAATTCCCCATCGAGGACAAGTTCGACCACCTCCCCGCCCCTTCCAAGGCCAAGACCCGGAGCCGTGGCGTGTCGGCCTTCCTCACCATCCAGGAAGGCTGCGACAAGTTCTGCACCTTCTGCGTGGTGCCCTATACCCGCGGTGCGGAAGTCTCGCGCCCCGTCGCCAAGATCCTCGACGAGGCCCTGCGCCTCGCCGATGCGGGGGTGCGGGAGCTGACGCTGATCGGCCAGAACGTGAACGCCTATCACGGCGAGGGTCCCGACGGCTCCATCTGGTCACTGGGCCGCCTGCTCCACCGTCTGGCCGAGGTGCCGGGCATCGCCCGGCTTCGCTACACCACCAGCCATCCGCGCGACATGGACGAGGAGCTGATCGCGGCCCATCGGGACCTGCCCGCCGTGATGCCCTATCTGCACCTGCCGGTGCAGTCCGGCTCCGACCGCATCCTCGATGTGATGAACCGCAAGCACACGGGCGACGAGTACCGCCGCCTGATCGAGCGCATCCGCCTGGCCCAGCCCCGGCTCGCCCTTTCGTCCGACTTCATCGTCGGTTTTCCGGGCGAGACGGATGCGGAGTTCGAGGAGACCATGCGGCTCGTGGCCGATGTGGGCTTCGCCAGCTCCTTCTCGTTCAAGTACAGCCCCCGCCCCGGCACCCCGGCGGCGGATATCGACGCCCAGGTGCCCGAGGCCGTCAAGGCCGAGCGTCTGGCCCGGCTTCAGAATCTGCTGGAAATGCAGCGGCAGGCCTTCAACCACGGAACCGTGGGGCAAACCCTCGACGTTCTCTTGGAGAAGCCGGGTCGTCATCCGGGCCAGATGGCAGGCAAGTCGCCTTATCTGCAGGCCGTGCAGATCGAGACCGACCGCCATGCCGTCGGTGAGATCGTGACGGTGCGGATCACGCAGGCCGGTTCCAACAGCCTGTTCGGAGAATGGGTCGGATCCGGCAGCCAAGCGGCAGCCTAGTCTCCGACCTCGCGAGACCCCATATCCGTTGGCCGCATGTCTTGCGGCCAACATTCAGAGGAGAGGCATTTGAGTCCAGCGGACAACGCGACCGCACGAGCCAAGGGACGAAACGCCACCAGCTTGCACCCCGGCGTCGTGGAGGAGGCGGAGATCGTTCTCACCTTCGACGACAACCGCCTCGCCAGCCTCGTCTTCGGACAATATGACCAGAACCTCGCCCATCTGGAACGGCGCCTGAACGTGACAGCCATTGCCAACGGCAACCGGGTCACCGTCAAGGGCACGCCTGAGGGTTCCGAGATGGCGCGCCGGGTTCTGGAAGGGCTCTACGAGCGCGCCCGCCAGGGCGGAGCGCTCGGGCCGGGCGACGTGGATGGCGCCATCGAGGAGAGCACCCTGCAGGGCAGCCTCTTCCCGGCTGCCGAAGAGCAGCCGGCCGCGGGGCTCACATCCTTCGACCAGATCTCCACCCGCAGGCGCGGGCCGGTCCGGGCCCGCAATGCTTCGCAGAACACCTATATCAAGGCGCTCAAGACCAACGAGCTCGTCTTTGCCGAGGGCCCGGCCGGCACCGGCAAGACCTGGCTTGCGGTGGGCTATGCGGTTTCGCTCCTGGAACAGGGCCAGGTCGACCGCCTGATCATTTCCCGCCCTGCGGTCGAAGCAGGCGAGCGCCTCGGCTTCCTGCCCGGCGACATGCGCGAGAAGGTCGATCCGTACCTTCGCCCGATCTACGACGCGCTTTACGATTTCATGGAAGCGCGCCATGTGGATCGGGGCCTGCAGACCGGCATGATCGAGATCGCGCCGCTCGCCTTCATGCGCGGGCGCACGCTCACCAATGCCCTGGTGCTGCTCGACGAGGCGCAGAACACCACGTCGATGCAGATGAAGATGTTTCTAACGCGACTCGGCGAAGGCTCGCGCATGATCATCACCGGCGACCCGACGCAGATCGACCTGCCGCCGGGCCAGAAATCCGGCTTGGTCGAGGCGGTGCGGATCCTGCAAGGGGTCGAGGGCATCGCGCGCGTGACCTTCAAGGAAGCCGACGTGGTGCGCCACGATCTCGTGCGCCGCATCGTGACAGCCTATGACAAGGCCGCCCGCGAGGCGCCGGCGGAGCCGCCGCGACAGGATTATCGGGACCGCAGACCGTGATCACGCTCGACATCATGATCGAGGCAGGCGATTGGGACTGTCTCGAGGACGCGGAGGCCCTGGCGCAGAGGGCGGCCGAGGCTGCCCTGTCCGTCACCTATGAAGCCGACGGCGAGTTCGAGGCGAGCGTCATGCTCGCCGACGACGCCCAGATCCAGGAATTGAACCGGACCTGGCGGGGCAAGGACAAGCCCACCAACGTGCTCTCCTTCCCGGCGCCCGAGCAGCCGGGCTCAAACGGCCCTCGCCATTTGGGCGACATTGCTTTAGCCTATGAAACGCTGGTGCGCGAATCCCAGGAGGAATCCAAGGAGCTCTCGCACCATTTTGCCCATTTGATCGTCCATGGTGTCCTGCACCTCCTCGGCTACGACCACGAGGTCGAGTCGGAGGCGGAAATCATGGAAGGTCTTGAGGTAAAGGCGCTCGCCACCCTTGGCATCGCCGATCCCTATCGCGATATGGCAGCATGAACGGCTGACAACCCAAAGCAATGAACGAAGATCGAAGTCGTAGCGACCGACCTGTCCGAACCCCGACCGAGACAGACGACACACGCGACCACTGGTACGACCGGGTCCTGACCCGTCTCGGCCTGAAACCCCGTGACTCCATTCGTCACGATCTTGAGGACGTCCTCGCTGAAACCGTCGAGGATACGGATTTCTCGCCCCAGGAGCGGGCGATGCTCAAGAACGTGCTCTCCTTCCACCGGATCCGGGTGGAGGATGTGATGGTGCCCCGCGCCGACATCGTGGCGGTGGCGGCGGACACCAATCTCGGCGAACTCCTGAGCCTGTTCCGCACGGCCGGCCACTCCCGCCTGCCGGTCTATGGCGAGACCCTGGACGATCCCAAGGGGATGGTCCACATCCGCGATTTTCTCGATTTCATCGCCATGCGGGCCGATGGCGGCGCTTCTGAGGCCGGATCGAGCGATGAAGCTCCCCTGCCGAGCCTCGGGCAGATCGACCTGTCGATGGCGCTCTCCTCCGCCAACATCCTGCGCCCGGTCCTGTTCGTGCCGCGCTCCATGCCGGCCATCGACCTTCTGGTGCGCATGCAGGCCACCCGCACGCATATGGCCCTGGTCATCGACGAGTACGGCGGCACCGACGGTCTCGTGTCCATCGAAGATCTGGTCGAGATGGTGGTGGGCGACATCGAGGACGAGCACGACGAGGATGCGACCCTCACCATCGTGCCGGGGGCCGACGGCACCTTCATCGCCGATGCCCGCGCGAGCCTCGACGAGGTCAAGGATGTGCTGGGCCTCGACCTGACCGAGGAAGAGGGCGCCGAAGACATCGACACCATCGGGGGCTTCATCGTGACGCTCGCCGGCCGAGTTCCGTCCCGCAGCGAGGTGATCGAGGGTCCATCGGGTCTGGAATTCGAAGTTCTCGACGCCGATCCGCGGCGCGTGAAGCGGCTGCGCGTCCATCGCCGCACCTTTGCTCCCGAGGTGGAGTCCGGAGACAGCCAGGCGAGCGCCCCGCGCCCTGAAAGCGCCGCTGCGGAATGATGCATCTGGCTGATCGCGTCATCTTCGCAAGAGGATGGCGCCGCTGGCTGACGGCCTTTGCGGCCGGGGCTGTCGGAGCCCTGGCCATGCCGCCTTTCGGCATCCTGCCCGCTTTGGTTCTCTCCCTCGCGCCTGCGGTATGGCTCCTGGACGGCACCATCAAGGATGGCCCCTCCCGCTGGGCGCCGTTCAGATCGGCCGCCTTCCTCGGCTGGTTCTGGGGCTTCGGGTATTTTGTCGCCGGGCTGTGGTGGCTCGGCGCAGCCTTCCTCGTGGAGGCGGACCAGTTCGCCTGGGCCATGCCTTTCGGCGTCCTAGGACTGCCTGCCCTGCTTGCCTTCTTCCCTGCCTTCGGTTTCGCGCTCTCCCGCGTGTTCTGGTTTCCCGACGCTTGGCGCATCCTCGCCCTCTCCTTCGGCCTGACGGTCAGCGAATGGCTGCGCGGCCATCTCTTCACCGGCTTTCCCTGGAACAACCCCGGGATGGCTCTCGGTCAGAACCTCTGGCTGTTGCAATCCGCTTCGCTGGTGGGGCTCTACGGCCTGACCCTCCTGAGCATCGCCATCTGTGCCGCACCCGCCGTCCTGCCCACGGGAAGAACGATGCGCGCCCGCTGGACGGCCCCGGGCATCGCAGCGGGCCTGCTTCTCGGCCTTGCGGCCTTTGGTGCTTGGCGCATCCCGTCGGAGGCTTCGGTGCGGGTCGAGGACGTGCGCCTGCGCATCATGCAGCCCAACCTGCCGCAGGACGCCAAGTTCAACCCGCGCAACCGGGATGCCATCATGCGGCGCTACCTGGCCTTGAGCGCAAGTCCCAGCCGGGACGGAAAGGCCGCTGCACCGACCCACATCGTTTGGCCGGAATCAGCCTTTCCGTTCCTGCTCCATCGCGATCCCGCCTCCCTGGCGCAGATCGCCACGCTCCTCGGACCCGGCTCCACGCTGATCACGGGCGCCGCCCGCATGGACGACCCCCTGCCCGGCGAGGCGGTGGGCAAGTTCTACAATGCCATTCAGGTGATCGACGAGAAGGGCACGATCCTTGGCTCTTACGACAAGGTCCATCTGGTCCCGTTCGGCGAGTATGTGCCGAAATTTCTCGACACCTTGATCAAAGCCGCGGGTCTTCGCCAGTTCGTTCATATTCCCGGCGGCTTCGAGCCGAGCGAGCAGCGCGCGACGCTGTCCATCCCGGGTCTGCCGCCGGTTGCCGCGACGATCTGCTACGAGGCGATCTTTCCCGGAGAGGTCGTCGCCGAGGGACCCAGGCCGAATCTGATCCTGAACGTGACCAACGATGCCTGGTTCGGGCAGACGCCCGGGCCCTACCAGCATTTCGCTCAAGCGCGCCTGCGGGCAGTCGAGGAAGGCCTCCCGTTGGTGAGAGCAGCCAATACGGGAATCTCGGCCGTCATCGACCCGTTTGGTCGGATTGTCGACAATCTTCCATTGGGAGTTGAAGGGGTGATTGATACATCTCTTCCAGTTGCTGGACCCCTTACTCTTTATAGGCAGGCGGGCAGGTTTTCTTTGACGGCCATGCTTACGATCTGCTTAATCCTCCTGATTGCACGTCGCAGGCGCAAATCAACCTTAAACTAAGTAATTCTGCCTCGACTGTGTGTCTTTGCCGGCAAGGGGACAGGCCAAAATGAAGAAATCGACGGGCAGCATCGACAAGGAAATCGGAAGCCGGGTGCGCATGCGCCGTGTTTCGATGGGTATGAGCCAGGAAAAACTAGGCGACATGCTTGGCCTTACCTTTCAGCAGGTCCAAAAATACGAAAAGGGCATGAATCGGATCAGCGTTGCCCGTCTCGTCGACATCGCCAAGATCCTCAATGTTGACATCGATTTCTTCTTCGATGGTATCAGGAGCGGCAAGGCCGACTCCGGCTTCGCCGAAAGCAGCACCCCAAGCTATGTGGCCGATATGATGTCGACCCCCGAAGGCCTGCATCTCGTCCGGACCTTCGCAAGCATCAAAAGTCCAAAAGTCCGCAAAAGCATCGTTCAGCTGGTCAATGCGCTCGCTGCCCAAGAAGAGGTAGAGCGTTCGTCATAAAGAACACGTTCGCTTGACCTTTCTTTCAGCCTACGGCATGAGCATGTTTTGAAGCCTGTGGCTGACCGCGGGCACCAGATTTATTGCCTGAAGGAATTCCACCGTGCGGCGTTCAAGCTACCTTTTCACGAGCGAATCCGTTTCCGAAGGTCATCCGGACAAGGTCTGCGACCGGATCTCCGATGCCGTTGTCGATGCCTATCTGGCAGCCGAGCCGGAGGCCCGCGTGGCCTGCGAGACGCTGGCCACCACCAACCGCGTCGTCATCGCCGGTGAGGTGCGCGGCCCCGATTCCATCACCAAGGACAAGGTGACCGAGCTTGCTCGCGACGCCATCAAGGACATCGGCTACGAGCAGGAAGGCTTCCACTGGAAGACCGCAGACGTCTCGGTTTATCTCCATGCCCAGTCGGCGCATATCGCCCAGGGCGTCGATGCGGCCGGCAACAAGGACGAGGGCGCGGGCGACCAGGGCATCATGTTCGGCTATGCCTGCACCGAGACCCCCGATCTCATGCCGGCGCCCATCTATTACGCCCACAAGATCCTCGAGAACCTGACGGCCGCCCGCAAGGGCAAGACGGGCGACGCGGCCAAGCTCGGCCCGGACGCCAAGAGCCAGGTCACGCTGCGCTACGAGAACGGCAAGCCCGTCGCGGCAACCCAGATCGTTCTTTCCACCCAGCACCTGGACGAAAACCTCTCCTCCGAAGACGTGCGCGCCATCGTCGAGCCCCATATCCGCCGGACCCTGCCCGAAGGCTGGATCTCGGCCCAGACCATCTGGCACGTGAACCCCACGGGCAAGTTCGTGATCGGCGGGCCCGACGGCGATTGCGGCCTCACCGGCCGCAAGATCATCGTCGACACCTATGGCGGTGCGGCGCCTCACGGCGGCGGCGCCTTCTCGGGCAAGGACCCGACCAAGGTGGACCGTTCGGCCGCCTATGCCGCGCGCTACCTCGCCAAGAACGTGGTGGCGGCAGGCCTTGCCGAGAACTGCACCCTGCAGCTTTCCTATGCGATCGGCGTGGCCAAGCCCCTGTCGATCTATGTGGACCTGCATGGCACCGGCAAGGTGGACGAGGGCAAGCTGGAGGCCGTCCTCATGGACGCCATGGACCTCTCCCCCCGCGGCATTCGCACGCATCTCGGCCTCAACCGGCCGATCTATGCCCGCACCTCGGCCTATGGCCATTTCGGCCGCAAGCCGGATACCGACGGCGGCTTCTCCTGGGAGCGCACGGATCTCGCCGAGGGCCTCAAGGCGGCCTTCCGCTAAGCCCTTACGGGCCGGCTCACCGCGGTCGGCCACACCAAGCCCTAAATCTTAGAGAGCCGGTTCCCCGGAAGGAGGACCGGCTCTCAATGCATGAACCGGCGCCAGATGGCCGGGTTGATCACCAGCACATCGTGCCTTCTTCAGGAGCATCTGTCCCATGAGCGAAGCATCGGAACGGGCCGGCGCCTTCTTCGGACGCCGGAAAGGCAAGAAGCTCCGCTCCGGCCAGGACGAGCTGGTCCAGAAGCTTCTGCCAGCGATCCGTGTGGTTCCGGGAGGTGCGCCCTCCGGTCGGTTTCCCGATCCTCAGGCGCGGGAAACCTGGCTCGAGATCGGTTTCGGCGGAGGCGAGCATCTCGCCGCCCAGGCGAGGGTGCATCGCGACGTTAACTTCATCGGCTGCGAGCCCTTCGTGAACGGCATGGCGAAGCTTCTCGCCGTGATCGAGCAGGAGCGCCTCGACAATGTTCGCGTCTGGGACGATGACGTCACCGACCTGCTCCCGACCCTGCCCGATGGCTCCTTCGACCGGGTCTACATCCTCTATCCCGATCCCTGGCCCAAGCGCCGCCAGCGCAAGCGCCGCCTCGTCTCGGACGAGACCCTCGAGGGTCTCGCACGGGTGATGAAGCCGGGCGCCGAGCTGCGCTTTGCCAGCGACATCGACGATTACATCGGCTGGGTCCTCGCCCGGGCCCTGCGTTCGCCCCATTTCCGCTGGACCGCCACCCGCGCCGAAGATTGGCGCAAGCCCTACGAAGGCTGGCCAGGTACGCGCTACGAGGCCAAGGCCATCCGGGAAGGCCGGGTGCCGAGCTATCTGACCTTCCTACGGGTCTGAGACAACCGTTCAGGCCGTCGCTTGGGCCATACGCTCGTCGCTCACCACCTTGCCATCGACGAGATGAATGCGACGGTCCACCCGAGAGGCGATGTCCATGTCATGCGTGACGGCGATGACCGTCTTGCCGTGCTTGCGCACGAGATCGCGCAGGATGGCGAAAACCTGCTCGGAATTCTTGCTGTCGAGGCTGCCGGTCGGCTCATCGGCCAGAACCACATGAGGATCGTTGGCGAGAGCGCGAGCCACCGCGACCCTCTGGCGTTGGCCGCCGGAAAGCTGGTCCGGCCGCTTATCCAGATGGCCGGCCAGGCCGAGATCCTCCAGCAGGATTGCGGCCCGCTCGTACATCTCTGCCGATGACAGCCGCCCTGCCTTTCGCATGGGCAGTTCCACATTCCTCAGGATCGTGAATTCCGGCAGCAGGAAGTGGAACTGGAAAACGAAGCCGAGCATCTCGAGCCTGAGCCGCGCGAGAGCGTCATCGTCGAGGACGGATGTGTCCTGACCGGCGATCCTCAAGGTTCCGCTGGTCGGACGATCCAGCAGGCCGAGAAGATACAGAAGGGAGGACTTGCCGGAGCCGGACGGACCGGTGACCGCGATGAATTCCTGCTCGCCAACGCTCATCGACACGTCGCGCACCAGGGTCACCGGTACGATTGCAGGCAGGATCCGGGTGAGATGCTCGGCCTCGATGAGAAGGGTCATGTGGCTCCCCGGATGATGTCGACGGGATTCAGCCGTGCCGCCTGGCGGGCCGGCAGATAGCCTGCGACGCCTGCGGAGATGAGTGCGAAAGCCGAGGCGATCACATAGTGCCACGGGCTCCAGAAGAGAGGCAGACGGGTCATTTCGTGTCCGACGCCAGCACCAGACAGCTTGAACTCCACCTGCGACAGGGCAAAGCACAGGAGAAGGCCGATGAGCCAGCCGACCACCGAGCCGGCGAATCCCAAGGCTAACCCCTCGATCAGGAACAGCCGGCGCATATTGCTTTGGGTGAAGCCGAGGGATTTCAGGATCGCGATGTCGCGCGCCTTCTCATGAGTGATGGTAGAGATGATGTTGAAGATCCCGAAGCCCGCCACCAGCAGGATCGCACCCACCACCGTGTACATCACCACGTTGCGCACCACCAAAGCCTCAAGGAGCGACTCGTTCGCCTCCTGCCAGGGCACCGCCTTGTAGCCGAGCTCGGCCTCCGCCTGACGGGCGACCCGCGGCGCCGCATTCGGGTCGTCCAAGCGCAGGCGAATGTCGTTGATGGCATTGGGGCGCTCGCTCAGGATCTGCGCATTCTTGAGCAGCACATAGGTCTCGCCTTCGTCCCGTGCATTGGTCCCGGTGTGAAACTGCCCGACGATCCGGAAGCCCCGGGACTGCCCGGTCGGCGCAACGACCTGGATCGTGGTGCCCGTCGAGGCGCCAAGCCTCTGCGCGAGACGATCGCCGACAACGATATTGTTGCCGCCGGCGCGGAGCGCATCGAAGCTGCCGTCGAGGAAATCGCCGGCGACGGACGAAACCCGAGCTTCGATCTCAGGCTCGATTCCGATCAGGGTCACCCCCACATCGCGGCCAGCATAACGCACGACGCCCTGCGTTCGCAGGCTCTGTGCCATGCGGCCCGGAACCCAGGCCCTCAATGAAGCCGTAGCGGCCGCGGGATTGAGAATGCCGCGTCGATCCTCCTTCGGACGCAGGCCCTCGAACTGCGCGGCGGCGAACAGGTCCTCCGCCGGTTGCCGTCGCGGAGCGCGATGCTCATCGGTGATCTGGACATGAGGCATGGTGTCCACGAGCTGGGCAATGAAGTCCCTCTCCGTGCCCTGCATGAGCGCCGCCATGGCGATGGAGAAGCCGACCCCGAGGGCCACACCGAGGATCGCCACGATGGTCTGCCGACCGCGACCGGCGATGTGCGTCAGGGCGAGTTCCAGGATGAGACGCATGTCATCCTCGCTTTTCCATGATCTTCGACCCGTCGGCGAGACCGTCCGGGTAAGGCGCGATCACCCGATCCGACTCGGCAAGGCCCTGCTGGATCTGCGTGTTGCTGGCGCCGCGAATACCGACTTTGACGTCACGTTTCCGGGCTACGTCGCCGTCCAGCACGAAGAGGCTGCCGCCGCGAAGGGCATTCGTGGGGACGAGAAGCGCTCCGGGAGAGACGCGCACGATCACGTTCACCTCCACGGTCATCCCGATGCGCAGGGGCGTATCGTCGGGCAGCGCCAGGTGGACCCGGTAGGTTTTGGCCACCGGGTCACCCTTCGGCGTGATCGACTCGACCTTCGCCTCCAGAACCTGACCGGGAAAGGCGTCTGCCTTGAGGACCGCCCGCTGACCGACGGCGACCCGGGGAATGTCCTCCTCGTTCACGTCGGCCTCGATCTGCAGAGGCTTGGGCTCCCCGACCCAGAACAGCACGGTCCCCGGTTCGGCCACCTCCCCCACTTCGCCGTCCTGGCGCAGGACGACCCCGCTCATGGGAGCCCGCAGGACGTAAGATTCGAGCCGTGTCTCCTGACCCGCAATGAGGGCCTGGATCTGACCGAGTTCGCTGCGGGCCCGGTCCAGCGCCTGATCACTGGCGACCCGGCGCTCGACCAGGGCGGCAATCCGGTCGTAATCCGCGGCGGCCAGCTTCTGCCGCGCCTTCAGTTCCGCGAGCGTGGCTTCCGGCTGCCGGCTGTCGAGGCGGGCGAGCACGGCTCCCCGTTCCACCGATTCGCCCTCGCAATTGCAAAGCTCGACGATCCGCTCCCGCAGGAGAGGCGCCACCTTGGCCCAGGTGCGTGGCTCCACGACGCCTGTGGCATAGACGATCTCGGCCGCGTCTCCGCGTTTCGGAGAAACGACGGCTACCTCGGGCGGCCGGCTGAAATACCAATAGGCTGCTCCGGCCGCCAGCAACGCAATCCCGAGGAAAAGAAGTCGGGAAATCTTCAAGACATCGTCCTCCGAAGGAGGTCTTGCCTATCATAGCGTAGGACTGGCCGCGACTGCGTAGCTTTCCGGAGGTATCGGCGTCGCGGCGGTTTCAGGCAATACTGACGGGACACTTGCTTTTTTTGACTAGAATCGGTATATCTCCGACGTCAGCTCTGGTTGCAGCGTCAAGCTGCTAGTCGAGAGTGGGCCCCCCGGGGTCCGCTCTTTTTTGTTGCTTGGACGCCGGAGCGTGCGGAGAGCCATGACAAACGAACGCGACAAGCGACTGATTACGGAAAGCGGCGTTGCCGCCCGGGTGGCGGCCATTGTCGAGCCCGTGATCGAGGATCTGGGCTTCAATCTCGTGCGGGTGCGGGTCACCGGCGCGAACGGATGCACCGTGCAGGTCATGGCCGAGAGGCCGGACGGCACCATGTTGGTGTCGGATTGCGAGACCGTGAGCCGGGCGATTTCGCCGGTTCTCGACCTTGAGGATCCGATCGCCACGGCCTATCACCTGGAAATCTCCTCGCCGGGAATCGACCGTCCGCTCGTACGTGTCAGCGATTTCGAGCGCTGGAGCGGCTATGATACGAAGGTGGAGATGGCCGCGCCGGTGGATGGCCGCAAGCGCTTCCGCGGCCTCCTGCGGGGCGTCGAGGACGGGATGCTCGTGATCGAGCTGCCGGACGTTAAGGAAGGTCTCGAGCCCATCGCCCGCGTTCCCCTGACGGATATCGGCGAGGCGCACCTCGTTCTGACCGACGAACTGATCCGTGAATCGCTGCGCCGCGGAACGGCGCCGACTACGGACGATCTTGATGAAGACACGGATGTGGTCGATGCGCCCGATGAGCCGCAGGACCCGACCGATCAGAAGAAACCGAATTAAGGAGCGACCTCGATGGCTATCAGTGCCAACAGGCTGGAACTCTTGCAGATCGCCGATGCGGTCGCGCGCGAAAAGGTGATCGATAAGCAGATCGTGCTCGACGCCATGGCGGATGCCATCGCAAAGGCAGCCCGGTCCCGCTACGGTGCCGAAACCGACATCCATGCCGAGATCAACTCGAAGACCGGCGAGCTGCGCCTCGCCCGCCACCTGCTCGTGGTCGACGACGGCGCGGTGGAGAACGATTCTCGCGAAATCGCCCTCGCCGAGGCCCGGACCCGCCACAATCCGGCCGCCCAGGTGGGCGACGTGATCGCCGATACCCTGCCGCCCTTCGACTTCGGCCGCATCGCGGCACAGTCGGCCAAGCAGGTGATCGTGCAGAAGGTCCGCGACGCCGAGCGCGACCGCCAGTACCAGGAATACAAGGACCGCATCGGCGAGGTCGTGAACGGCGCGGTCAAGCGCGTCGAGTACGGCAACGTGATCGTCGATCTCGGCCGCGGCGAGGCGATCATCCGCCGCGACGAGCTCATTCCCCGCGAGACGTTCCGCCCGGGCGACCGCATCCGCGCCTATCTCTTCGACGTGCGCCGAGAGGCCCGTGGGCCGCAGATCTTCCTGTCGCGCACCCATCCGCAGTTCATGGCGAAGCTCTTCGCCTCCGAGGTGCCGGAGATCTACGACGGCATCGTGTCCGTGCAGGCCGTGGCCCGCGATCCGGGCTCCCGCGCCAAGATCGCCGTGACCTCGCGCGATTCCTCCATCGATCCGGTCGGCGCCTGCGTCGGCATGCGCGGCTCCCGTGTCCAGGCGGTGGTGGGCGAATTGCAGGGCGAGAAGATCGACATCATTCCCTGGTCTCCCGATCAGGCGACCTTCATCGTCAACGCCCTGCAGCCGGCCGAAGTAGTCAAGGTGGTGCTGGACGAGGAAGCCGACCGCATCGAGGTGGTGGTGCCCGACGACCAGCTCTCGCTCGCCATCGGCCGCCGTGGCCAGAACGTGCGTCTCGCCTCGCAGCTCACCGGCTGGGACATCGACATCCTGACCGAGGCCGAGGAATCCGAGCGGCGCCAGAAGGAATTCGCCGAGCGCACCGAGCTGTTCATGAACGCTCTTGACGTGGACGAGGTGGTGGGCCAGCTCCTGGCCTCGGAAGGTTTCCGCTCCGTTGAGGAAATCGCCTATGTGGACGCCGGCGAAGTGGCTTCCATCGAGGGCTTCGACGAGGATACCGCCGCCGAGATCCAGAGCCGCGCCCAGGAATACCTCGCCCGTATCGAGGCCGAGAACGAGACCCG
Organism: Microvirga sp. 2MCAF35; assembly: GCF_052115545.1. Lineage (NCBI taxonomy): Bacteria > Pseudomonadati > Pseudomonadota > Alphaproteobacteria > Hyphomicrobiales > Methylobacteriaceae > Microvirga > Microvirga sp. 2MCAF35. The sequence continues at coordinate 85,518 of NZ_JBFRGW010000008.1, read as the reverse complement.
CCGCAAGGAGCTCGGCGTCTCCGACGACCTGACCGAGATCGACGGCGTTACCACCGCCATGCTGGTCGCCTTCGGCGAGAACGACATCAAGAATATCGAGGATCTGGCCGGCTGCGCCACCGACGATCTCGTCGGCTGGACCGAGGGCCGCGGCCCGGAAGCCACCCGCTACAAGGGTGCGCTCGACGGGTTCGACGTCTCCCGCGCCGATGCGGAGAACATGATCATGGCCGCCCGCGTGAAGGCGGGCTGGATCGAACAGCCGGAAGAGACGGTGGAGACCGAGGGATCGGCCGAAGAGGCTGAGACCGAGGCCCAACCGTCTTAACCCGGCGATGGCAAAGCGAGGTCAGCACCCGTGCCGCGGCATGAACCGGAGCGCACCTGCATCGTCACCCGCGAGGCGAAAAGCCCCGCGGAACTGATCCGCTTTGTCCTCGGGCCCGACCATCAGGTCGTGCCCGATCTCCGGCACAAGCTGCCGGGCCGCGGCGTCTGGGTCACGGCCCGAGCCGACATGGTGGAAGAAGCGGCTAAACGTCGCCTCTTTTCCCGCGCCTTCAAGACCGAGGCCAAAGCCCCGGCGACCCTCGCCCAGGACGTCGAGCGGATGCTCCGGGACGATCTCCGTCAGGGTCTGTCGCTCGCCAACAAGGCGGGCGCAGTGGTCACCGGCTTCTTCAAGGTCGAGTCGGCGATCACGGATAAGCCCATCGTTGCCCTTATTCATGCCGCAGAGGCGGCCGAAGATGGGCGAAGAAAATTGGCGAACCAGTTGCGAAAACGCCTCGGCGAGGCAATATCTAGCTTTCCGGTCATCCAAGACTTGTCGATCGACGAATTGGATTTGGCATTAGGCCGGTCACATGTGATACATGCTGCCCTCGTCGCGGGCGCTGGGAGCGACGGCTTTCTGAACCGCTGGCATCGTTACCGCTCCTTCGGCGGCATCGAGGCCGATCAAACTGGCCTCGGAAACGGGACCGGCGAACCCACGACTATGAAACCCGCAGGAACTGAGGCGGAATGACTGATACGAAAAACCAGGGCGACAAGACTCTCCATGTGTCGTCCAAGACGCTGTCCCTGAAGCGGCCTGTCGAGCAAGGCACGGTGCGCCAGAGCTTTTCCCATGGCCGGTCCAAAGCGGTCGTGGTGGAGACGGTCAAGCGTCGCCCTGCTGTCGGTCCCGGTAGCGGGGCCAAGGACGAAAGGCCCGCGCCACAACCGGCCGCGGCCCCCGTCAGCGCGCCCAAGCCGGCCGCTCCGGCTCCGAAGCAGGCAGCGCCTGCCCAGGGCGGCCGTCCGCAGCGCAGCGCTCCGAATACACCCCGGTCCGGCGGCATGGTGCTGCAGACGCTCTCCGAGCAGGAGCGCGATGCACGCATGAACGCGCTGGTCGACGCTCGCCGTCGCGACGAGGAAGATCGCCGCCGTCAGGCGGAAGAGACTGCCCGCCGCGCCGAGCGCGAGGCCGCCGAGGCCAAGGAGCGCGAAGCCGCCGAGGCCCGCAAGCACGAGGAAGAGGAACGCCGCCGCCAGGACGAGGAGCGCAAGCGCCGCGCCGAGGAGGAGGCCCGCCGCCGTCTGGGCGAAGAAGCCCCGCGCCAGGCTTCCGCAACGGCCGGACGTGGGCCCGCTCCGCGCTCCGATGCGCCGCGTCAGGACCGCTCGGACCGGCCGCGTCAGGACGGTCCCCGTCCTGCCGGCCGCTTCGATGGCCCACGCCCCTCCGGCCCCCGCTCCGACGGTCCTCGCACGGGCGGCTACCAGCGTGCCGGCGTCGGCACTACCGGCGGCCGTCCGCCGAGCCTGAACCACATGGCGCGCCCCGCCGCGCCGGTGGCGCCCGATCCGGAAACCGCGAAGCCCAATGTCCGCACGGCTCCGCCCGTTGCCGCCCGTGCGGCCGTGGTGGATGACGAGGAGGGCGCACGCACCATCCGTCGTCCCGGCGTGGCTGCCAAGCCGGCAGCCCTGCCGAAGACGCCCAAGACGGCTCCCGGCGAAGAAAAGCGTCGCGGCCGCTTGACCCTGGCCAACGCGACCTCGGGCGAGGATGAGCGCACCCGCTCGCTCGCCTCCTTCCGCCGCCGCAACCAGCGTCTCATGGGCCACCGGCAGGTGGAGCAGAAGGAAAAGATCGCCCGCGAGGTGACGATCCCTGAGACGATCACCATCCAGGAACTCGCCAACCGCATGTCGGAGCGCGCCGTGGACGTGATCAAGATGCTGATGAAGCAAGGCCAGATGCACAAGATCACGGACGTGATCGATTCGGATTCAGCCCAGCTGATTGCGGAAGAGCTCGGCCACACGGTGAAGCGCGTCGCCGAAGCGGACGTGGAAGAGGGCCTGTTCGATACACCGGACGTGGACGAGAACCTCGTGACGCGTCCTCCGGTCGTGACCATCATGGGCCACGTCGACCACGGCAAGACCTCGCTGCTCGACGCGATCCGCAAGACCAACGTCGTCTCCGGCGAAGCCGGCGGCATCACACAGCATATCGGCGCCTACCAGGTGACCTCGCCGCTCGGCGGCAAGATCACCTTCATCGACACGCCCGGCCACGCGGCCTTCACGGCCATGCGTGCCCGCGGCGCCAAGGTGACGGACATCGTCGTCCTGGTGGTGGCGGCGGATGACGGCGTCATGCCGCAGACCATCGAGGCGATCAACCACGCGCAGGCGGCCGGCGTGCCGCTGATCGTGGCGATCAACAAGGTGGACAAGCCCGACGCCAACCCGCAGCGGGTCCGTACCGAGCTGCTGCAGCACTCCATCGTGGTCGAATCCATGGGCGGCGAGACGCTCGAATTCGAGGTCTCGGCCAAGACCGGCCAGGGTCTCGAAACCCTGCTCGAAGGCCTTCAGCTCCAGGCTGAAATCCTCGAGCTCAAGGCCAATGCCGAGCGGTCCGCCGAAGGCACCGTCATCGAGGCGAAGCTCGATCGCGGTCGTGGTCCCGTGGCCACCGTGCTCGTCCAGCGCGGCACGCTCCATACCGGCGACATCGTCGTGGCCGGTGCCGAATGGGGCCGCGTGCGTGCTCTGATCAACGATCTCGGCGCCAACGTGAAGGAGGCAGGCCCCTCCGTCCCGGTCGAGGTCCTGGGCTTCAACGGCACTCCCGAGGCCGGCGACCGCGTTGCGGTGGTCGAGTCGGAGGCCCGTGCCCGCGAGGTCACCGAGTACCGCACCCGCCAGAAGCGCGAGCGTCAGGCGGCCCGCATGGGTTCGGCCGGGCGTACGCTCGTGGACATGATGCGCGACCTCAAGGCCGGAGCCGGCCGCAAGGAATTCCCGCTCGTGGTCCGGGCCGACGTGCAGGGCTCGGCGGAAGCGATCGTGGGTGCTCTCGAGAAAGTGGGCAACGAGGAAGTTGCAGCCCGCATCGTCCAGGCGGGCGTCGGCGGCATCTCGGAATCCGACGTGACCCTGGCGGAAGCCTCGGGCGCCATCATCCTTGCCTTCAACGTGCGTGCCCACAAGGAAGCGCGCGAGGCGGCCGAGCGCGCCGGCATCGAGATTCGCTACTACAACATCATCTACGACCTCGTGGATGACGTGAAGGCGGCGATGTCCGGCCTGCTCGCACCGACCCTGCGTGAAGAGCGGCTCGGCGAAGCCCAGGTTCTCGAGGTGTTCAACGTCTCGAAGGTCGGCAAGATCGCCGGCTGCCGCGTCCTCGACGGCGTGGTCCAGCGCGGTGCCCATGTCCGCCTGATCCGCGACAACGTGGTCATCCACGAAGGCAGGCTCTCGCAGCTCAAGCGCTTCAAGGACGATGCCCGCGAAGTCACCTCGGGCCAGGAATGCGGTATGTCCTTCGAGAACTACCAGGACATGCGCGTTGGCGATCTCATCGAGTGCTATCGCGTGGAAGAGGTGAAGCGGACACTCTGATCCGCTTCGTGCCTTCGACATCTGAACCATGTGCGATCACCGGGCTTGTCCCGGTGATCTCGCTTTCAGGGACAGAGTTCCTGCTCAATTGAGGTGACGGGTCACCCCGGCCATGCACCTCGCATATTGGTCCGGTCCAATCCCGGAGAAGACAAATGGCTAAACGTTTCGAACAAACCACCGGGCCTTCCCAGCGCCAGCAGCGCGTCGCCGAACTCGTGCGACACGCCCTCGCTGAGGTCCTCTCCCGCGGCGACCTGCAGGATGATGCTCTGACCAAGAACCTCATCACCATTCCTGAAGTGCGCATGTCGCCGGACCTCAAGCTCGCGACCGCCTATGTCATGCCGCTGGGCGGCAAGGACGAGGATGCGGTGATCCGTGCGCTGGAGAAGAACAGGAAAGTTCTGCGCCAGGAGGTCGCCCGGCGGGTCAACCTGAAATTCGCCCCCGACCTGCGCTTCCGGCGCGACGAAAGCTTCGACGAGGCCGCCCGAATCGACTCGCTCCTGCGCTCCGAGCGGGTGGCGCGCGATACCGCGAAGCCGGCAGCCGACAATTCCGATGACGACAGCGAGCAGGAATCATGAGCGAAGAAGGCCCGCAGCGGAGGCCGCATGGCGACCGCCCGAAGAAGCGCGACGTCAACGGATGGATCATCCTCGACAAGGGCGTCGGCATGACCTCGACCCATGCGGTCGCCGTGGTCAAACGCGGCCTTTCCGCCAAGAAGGCAGGCCACGCCGGTACCCTCGATCCGCTCGCGTCCGGCATCCTGCCGATCGCGCTCGGTGAAGCCACCAAGACGGTCCCCTTCATCATGGACGGGCGCAAATCCTATGCGTTCACTGTGGCCTGGGGCTCGGAGACCACCACGGACGACACCGAGGGCGACGTGGTCGAGACGACGGACAGGCTGCCCGATCCGGCCGAGATCGAGGCTCTCCTGCCCCGCTTCACCGGTCAGGTCCAGCAGGTGCCGCCCCGGTTTTCCGCCATCAAGATCCAAGGCGAGCGCGCCTATGATCTCGCCCGCGACGGCGAGGTCGTGGAGCTGCAGCCGCGCATGGTCGAGATCGACCGGCTGACCCTGATCCATCACGAGGGCAACCGCTCCGTGATCGAGGCCGATTGCGGCAAGGGCACCTATGTCCGCGCCATCGCGCGCGATCTCGGCCGCGCCCTGGGCTGTCTCGGCCATATCGCGGCCCTGCGGCGCACCCGCGTCGGTCCTTTCACCGAGCACGATGCCGTCACCGTGGACGGTATCGCTGGCGATCCGGCGGCCTTGCGTCCGGTGGAGATCGCTCTCAGCGAGATTCCCTCGATTGCGGTGAGCCGCGACATGGCAGGACGCCTGATGCGCGGCCAGTCCATCATCCTGCGCGGCCACGAGATGCCCCTGTCCGGCAAGGTCTACGCCACCTGCAACGGCGTTCTCATCGCGGTCGGCGATGTGGAGCGCGGCGAACTGGTGCCACACCGGGTGTTCAACCTGGGCGGTTGAAGCCAAGGCGTACCGTCGTCACCGGCCTCGTGCTGGTGATCTCAACGGGAAAGGCGCTGCGTTCTTCCAAAAACGATATGGCCGGGACAAGCCCGGCCACGACATTTTAAGCTCATAAGCGGACCTTACCGGTCCGCCTTCAGACCCTGCGCCTCACGCATCAGGTATTTCTGCGTGATCGGCACGATCTGGTCGCGGATCAGCTGCGCGGTCTTCTGCTCCTCGCGCAGGGTTTCCTCGAGAGCCGGCACGAACCGTTGGTGACCGGAGGCCTCGGCCATGGCGATCAGGGACATATAGGCGGCAATCTCGAAATTCTCGAAGGCGTGATTGGCGAAGGTGTTCTTGATCACTTCGTCGGCCATCGGCATGTGGCCGGCGGCGGCCATGTTGGCCATGATCTGGGTGGCCATGTCCTTCAGGATGGAGCGGTCCTCGCCGAAATTGTGCAGGATCTCGTCAAGACGGCGGATCTGCCCTTCCGTCTCGGCGATGTGCGTCTTCAGGATCTGCGACATTTCCGGATAGTTCTCGAAGCGCTCCACCTGGCGCTGCATGAGCTGGAGCGCCTCCTTTTCGAGCGCATGGGCATTCTGGACGCCGGTGATGAAGACGTTCTTGACGGTCTCGGAGGACGCGAGATCGGCTGTGGTGGCAACCATGCTGTGGGCTTCCTATTTTGGGGAGTGTCTGGTTCACCAACCATGGCCACCAGAACTTGTTCCGCCAGGAACCCGCCCGGACAGCGCATCCTATTGCTCTGCTTGGGAAAAACGATTTCACTGGCACTTGGGTGCTTTTCGTGTATGGTGCGCCATCTTTTCGGAGGAAACGCTCCGAAAGACGCGTCCGAACTCGGACCGCGCTGGACGACATCCCGGCCCGGCCCTTCCGGATGCCCCGGACCCGGAGCCCTGAAGGCTCAAGGTCTCCCAACGAACCAACCTGAAAGGACTGACGATGTCGATTACGGCTGAGCGCAAGAACACGCTCGTTAAGGAATATGCCCAAAAGGCTGGCGACACCGGCTCCCCCGAGGTGCAGGTCGCCATTCTGACCGAGCGGATCAACAACCTGACCGGTCACTTCAAGACCCACAACAAGGACAACCACTCCCGTCGCGGTCTCTTGAAGATGGTGTCGGCACGCCGTTCGCTTCTCGACTATCTGAAGAAGAAGGACGAGAGCCGCTACCGCACGCTGATCGAGAAGCTCGGCATCCGCCGCTAAGCTTTTCCGAAAAACTCCCGTCCGGAGCCCGGCTCCGGACGGTTTCTCCAACACTGCGAGGCTAGAAGCCCGGTGTATCTTGAGGAGGCGGCAGACACGATGACCATGGCAGGATCGCAAGGGGCTTGTAAGGCGGGTTTACCCACCAGCACGAGCCTCTTGCCGTCTTGCTCATGGCATCGGGCCCCCGCCCCGCTGTCATGAAAGACATGCCATGTTCGATATCCAACGCGAAGAACTGATCTGGGCCGGGCGCAAGCTCGTGCTCGAAACGGGCAAGATGGCCCGCCAGGCCGACGGCGCCGTCGTCGCCACCTACGGTGAAACCACCGTTCTCGCCACCGTCGTGTCGGCCAAGGAGCCGAAGCCCGGCTTCGATTTCTTCCCGCTCACGGTGAACTACCAGGAGCGCACCTACGCGGCCGGTCGCATCCCCGGCGGCTACTTCAAGCGCGAAGGCCGTCCGACCGAGAAGGAGACCCTGGTCTCCCGCCTGATCGACCGTCCGATCCGCCCCCTCTTCGTCGAGGGCTACAAGAACGACACCCAGGTCGTGGTGACCGTGCTCTCGCACGATCTCGAGAACGATCCTGACATCGTCGGCATGGTGGCGGCGTCCGCTGCGCTGACCCTGTCGGGCGTTCCCTTCATGGGCCCGGTGGGCGCGGCCCGCGTCGGCTATATCGGCGGCCAGTACAAGCTGAACCCGCCGCTGCAGGAGATGGATCAGACCTCCCTCGACCTCGTGGTCGCCGGCACCGCCGACGCCGTGCTCATGGTCGAGTCCGAGGCGAAGGAACTCGCCGAGGACGTGATGCTTGGCGCCGTGATGTTCGGCCACAAGCACTTCCAGCCGGTGATCGAGGCCATCATCCGCCTCGCCGAGAAAGCCGCCAAGGAGCCGCGCGACTACCAGCCGGCCGACGTCTCCGACGTGGAGAAGGCCGTTCTCGACATCGCCGAGAAGGACCTGCGCGAAGCCTACAAGATCACCAAGAAGCAGGACCGCTACACCGCCGTTGACGCCGTGAAGGCGAAGGTGTTCGACGCGCTCTGCCCGGCCGAGGGCGAAGCGAAGTTCGAGCCTGAGAAGGTCAAGGCCGTCTTCAAGGAGGCTCAGGCCAAGGTCGTGCGTTGGAACATCCTGGACACGGGTTCCCGCATCGACGGCCGCGATCTCAAGACCGTCCGTCCAATCCAGTCGGAAGTCGGCGTCCTGCCGCGCACCCATGGCTCTGCCGTGTTCACCCGCGGCGAGACCCAGGCCCTGGTCGTGACCACGCTCGGCACGGGCGAGGATGAGCAGTTCATCGACGAGCTGGAAGGCACCCGCAAGGAAACCTTCCTGCTGCACTACAACTTCCCGCCCTATTCCGTCGGTGAGACGGGCCGCATGGGTTCGCCCGGCCGCCGCGAAATCGGCCACGGCAAGCTCGCCTGGCGCGCCATCCACCCGATGCTGCCCGCCGCTCATGACTTCCCCTACACGATCCGCGTGGTCAGCGAGATCACCGAGTCGAACGGCTCCTCGTCGATGGCCTCCGTCTGCGGCGCCTCGCTGGCGCTGATGGATGCCGGCGTGCCGCTGCGCCGTCCGGTGGCGGGCATCGCCATGGGCCTCATCCTCGAGGGTGAGCGCTTCGCGGTCCTGTCCGACATTCTCGGCGACGAGGATCACCTCGGCGACATGGATTTCAAGGTGGCCGGCACGGAGCAGGGCATCACCTCGCTCCAGATGGACATCAAGATCGCGGGCATCACGGAAGAGATCATGCGCGTGGCGCTCGAGCAGGCTCAGGCCGGCCGCACGCACATCCTCGCCGAGATGAACAAGGCCCTCACCGCTCCGCGCGCCGAGCTCGGCGAGCATGCTCCGCGCATCGAGACCATGCAGATCCCGGTCGACAAGATCCGCGAAGTCATCGGTTCGGGCGGCAAGGTCATCCGCGAGATCGTGGAGAAGACCGGCGCGAAGATCGACATCAACGACGACGGCCTGATCAAGATCGCGTCCGCCGACGGCAAGTCGATCAAGGCCGCCTACAACTGGATCCGCTCCATCGTCGCCGAGCCCGAGATCAACGTGATCTATGAGGGCACGGTGGTGAAGGTGATGGAATTCGGCGCCTTCGTGAACTTCTTCGGTTCCCGCGACGGCCTCGTGCACATCTCCGAGCTCGCCAAGAACCGCGTCGGCAAGGTGACGGACGTGGTCAAGGAAGGCGACAAGGTAAAGGTGAAGTTCCTCGGCATGGACGAGCGCGGCAAGGTCCGTCTTTCCATGAAGGTCGTCAACCAGGAGACCGGCGAGGACATCACCGAGCAGCTCAAGGCCGAGCGTGATGCCGAGCGCGCCCAGCGCGATCAGCAGAAGGCCAACGCTGGCGAATAACGGACCCGCGTTTCATAGAGAGAAAAAGGCGGCCTATCGGTCGCCTTTTTTATTGGACTTGCGCGTAAGTGGTAGTAGATCTTAAGACTGCCAGTTGTAATGGTATAATGTGAGAAAATGACATTCTCAATCACACGAATCGGTGCTCAAACTCTCGTGAGCGAGCAGAATAGCCTCTATGGCGTAGGCTGCACGGTTCTACCCCTGTCTGATGGCTACATCAATATATGGGGCGAATCTAATACTAGCGATTTCGGCATCTACCTTTACCAGCAAAGATTCGACGGGAACGGCAAGGCGGTCAGTTCGAAGACGCTCGTCCAAAACGGAAATCTCGCGGACCAAGAATACAAGGTCACTCGCTTGGCAAATGGCGATTATGTCCTAACCTGGAGAACCTATGGCGCTCAAAACGACACTGTTGCGATATATCAACGTATTTTCGATATAAATGGTAACCCGAAGACAAATAAATCCCTCGTAGAGTTGATACCAGATAGCATTCTCACTTCGGAAGTAAAAGTTACTGCTTTCTCCAATGGGAAATATTCAATATCATGGCAATGGGACAATCTTTGGGACAATGAAATACATGATGAAATCTATCATCGTGTATTTGATGCAAGTGGTAGCGCCTTAAAAACAGATGTTTTCGATGGTCAAATATTTTTCAAGCCGGGAATCTTGGCTCTCACTAACGGCGGTTATGTAGTTGCTTGGGAATCGAGGGAGCAACTGCCGAATACGATCGGCAATCCCATCTACCTGCGTGTTCACGATGCTGCCGGTCAAGCCGTCGGTGAGGATCTTATCGTCGATCCTAACCCTATGTGGGACCCTGAGCTAACGATAACGGCTCTTACCGGCGACAAATACGTCATCACATGGCTCTCGGACCGCAACAGCGATGGATGCAAGGAGATATATCAACGTATGTTTACGAGTAATGGGAACCCCATAGGTTCTGAAATTCTCGTCAAGGATACAACTTTTGCCATCCAGGGCCGCCCGGAGATCACCGCCCTCCAGGATGGGGGCTATGTTGTTGTATGGGAAAGATATTTCGGTGGCGGCGGAGGAATCTTTAAGCGCCAATACGATGCCAACGGGTTCGCCACCGAGTCGGAAATATTGATCAGCAATCCAGACGACTCTCAGGCACGGCATCCGAAAGTAACGACCCTGGCCAATGGCACTTACATCGTCACCTGGGAGAGTGGTTACAATGCTTATAGAGGCTACGACGCTTATAAGCAGTTATTCGACCCGTCCGGCAAACGTATAGGGAATGCCATCCCTATCAGTGATGTAAAATCGAGCAACTTCAGTTCAGTGACCCCAATAGCACTGCCCGATGGAAGCCATGTTGTGACATGGGAAGCGGGCGGAAACATATATCAACGCTTCTTTGATAACGAAGCCTTGCCGACCTTGACTACGGATAGGGATTGGGCAGTGGGCACAGACAGAGACGATCTCCTTTCGGTTGCTCCACATACTCTCACTGCAGGTGACATTCTTGAGGCTTTGGAGGGCTTTGACACGCTTCAGCTTGAGCGTGCGGGCATGTTAGATCTCCGAGTAGCGGCGGCAATTAGTGGCTTCGAGATATTGAGCGGTTCAATCGGCGATGATGTCATTGCCACCGACATATCGCGCATCGCATCGTTCGCTACAGTTGATCTTGGCTCTGGCGTCGACGTCCTCCAACTGGCAATAGAGGGAATCTGCGATCTCCGCACACTTCCGAAGTTGAATGGAGTTGAGAAACTTCAAGTCCAAGGCTCTGATACGGATGATATCCTCATTGCCTACCCGATATTCGGTTTCCTTCAGGAAATTGATCTTGGCTCTGGGACTGACAGCATCACATTGGGCGTTGCAGGCACTTTCGATTTACAGGGCGCGCGGAACATAGAGGAGCTTAAGGGCACAATAGGCAATGACGTTCTTGTGGTAGACTGGAATGCCCTGATTTCCGGTATGTCTATCGACCTTGGTCTTGGCTTAGACACTCTGGAACTTGCAGGTGGCGGTACTTTCCGTCTTTCGCAATTTTCCTTGATAGGCATCGAAAAGTTTGTCGTGTCGAACGGTTACATGACACAAGTCGTTGGTACCCGCCTTCGGGATATAGTCATGGGAGGCGCGGGACAAGATAGTATTATCGGCGGCGCCGGCAAGGACCAGCTTTCAGGCGAAGGCGGCAATGATCGTATCGACGGCGGTCCTGACGGAGACAGACTTACAGGCGGAAAAGGAAAAGACGTCTTTGCCTTCACCTCTCGGCCAGGACTTTCGAATGTCGACACGATCACGGACTTCAACGTAAAGGACGATGCGATTTGGCTCGATAATGCGGTGTTTCGCAACCTTGGCAAAGGAACATTGGCGAAGCCTGCCAAACTAATCTCGAGTTCCTTCGTCATCGGCAACACGGCTGGAGATGCAGGGGATCGGGTGATCTATGATAAAGCTACCGGTGCGCTCTACTACGATCCGGATGGGACTGGCATTGCACCAGCAACCAAGTTTGCTCAATTGAAGAAGGGTCTTGCCCTGAAGAGTTCAGATTTCTTTGTAATCTGAACCCTTTATCCCCATTTTACGAGCGGCTAGCCGCTGCCTTTGCGACGCGATACAGTTTGCAGCATCTCGCCCCTACTACGGGACGAGGCTCAATGCATCCGGAATGATCCAGCTTCCCAAAGACGCGGCCCGTCCTCTGATCTGGACGATTTGCCTGTCGCGGTCGGAGAGGTCGAGGCCGGCGCGGGTGGCGAGGTCTTCGGAGATGACGAGTTCGACGTCGAGCTCCTTGGCGAGGCCTTCCAGGCGGCTGGCCGCATTGATGGTGTCGCCCACGGCGGTCAGGCTGGTGGCCTGGCCGTAGCCCATCTGTCCGACGATGGCCGGGCCGGCATGGAGGCTCATGGCGATCTTCAAGGGATGCTCGAATTCGCTTGCGTATTCCTCGTTGAGATGGGCCAGCGCCGCCTTGATGCGGAGCGCGGCATCGAGGGCCTGCTTGGCAGCCTGCTGCGGCGTGGTCTTGAGGCCGAACAGGGCGAGCACCCCGTCGCCGATGAACTTGTCGATATAGCCGCCCGCATCCTCGACGGATGCGCCCACCGCCTCGAAATAGCGGTTGAGGATGAAGACCGTGTCGAAGGGCAGGCGCCGCTCGGCAAGGCTCGTGAAGCCGCGCAGGTCGCAGAACAGCACGGCGATCTCCTGCTCCTGTCCCTGGGCCCTGCCGCCGCGCACGAGCGCGGTCACGCCATTCCGCCCGGTGGACAGGATCGGCACCACCGAGACATCGTGGGTCGGCCGGAACTGGCAGGCGAGCCGTACGTTGGGGCCAGCCTTGATGCGCGCCAGCGTGCCCCGCTCCTGGGCCGAGGGCGGCGGTTGCCGCTGCAGGCCTTCGAGAACCCGCACCCGGCAGGTGGAACAGCGTCCCCTGCCGCCGCAGACGGCGACATGCGGGATGCCCGCGATACGGCTTGCCTCGAGCACGCTGAAACCCTGCGGCACGGTCGAAACCAAATCGTTGGGATAGAAGACGCGCACCCTCCGTGACCACAGAAGACCACTGCGGATGAACCGGGCCGTGACCGTCGCCGCGATCGATCCTCCGAAGAAGGCATAAAGGACAGGGCCGGCCATGGGCAGAAACATGGAGGCGGGAGGCGCTGGAATTTGGCCGAACCGCTCGGGCGCGTCCGCGATCTCTCGTCCCGCCTCCGCGAAGCCGAGGAGCGCAAGGACCGGGACGAGGAGTGCGCCCGTGTAGAGAAGCAGCGCGGAACGTGGAAACCAGGTTTTCGGGCGCAGCCAGAAATAGATCCCGAGGCATCCGTGCAGCCAGGCGATCACGAGAGCCAGAGCCTGCCGTGCGCCGATTTCGGGATTACGAATCCACAGATTGCGGACCACCTCCGGATAGCCCGAATCCTGGGCGGTCAGGGCCCATTCCACCCGGGTCCCGACCACATGGGCGATCAACAGGAACGGCAGGCTCAGGCCCAGGATCAGCTGGGCCGCCTCGCGGATCGGCATGCGCAGGGTCCGCCGCCGAAAGAGGGCCAAGAGCGCCAGCAGGAAATGCGTCAGAATGGAGCCGTACAGGAGCACGGTGCCGACCGGATTCCGCCACAGGCCGTTGAACCAGGCGCGTCCTCCCTCCATGGCCTCGACCGAAACGAGGCCGAGGGCATGGTTGGAGAAATGAGTGAGCAGAAAGGCCCCCAGAATCAGGCCCGTGACCAAGCGGATCTCTCGCGTCCGGATGGCTATCTCGGAGACGGGTGCTTCTGGTGCCAATCTGCTTTGAAGGCTCTTCATACGCGTCTTTCACTCGGGCTCGGTCACGCTTGCACCCGACCGCAACGGCTTTCGGGCTTGCCTGCCGCTATGCAGTTGCACCAAGGTGCGCATTGTCAAATCACGATCCCTGCACCGGCTCCTCACGACATGTCCAACACGATCAGTACCCTGTCCGAACTCGAATCGCTCTATGGCGAGGTCAACAGGGGCTCGCTCCTGAAGGAGACCGACCGGATCGTGCCCGAATACCGTGCTTTCATCGAGGTCGCTCCCTTCGTGGCGCTGGCCACACGCGGGCCGGAGGGGCTCGATTGCTCGCCACGCGGCGACGGGCCGGGCTTCGTGCGGGTGCGGGACGAGAAAACCCTGCTCCTGCCCGACCGACGCGGCAACAACCGGATCGATTCCCTGCGCAATGTCGTGCGCGATTCAAGCGTTGCGCTGCTGTTCCTGATTCCTGGAATCGGCGAGACCCTACGCGTCAACGGCCGCGCCGTGATTTCGGTGGAGCCTGCCCTGCTCGAAAGCTTCGCCATCGACGGCAAGGCGCCGAAATCCGTGCTCGCGATCACGGTCGATGCGGTCTTCTTCCAATGCGCCCGTGCGATCCTGCGATCGGAGCTCTGGAATCCGGCAAGGCATGTGGCGCGCGGCTCATTGCCGAGCGCGGGCCAGATCCTCGCGGCTCTGTCGAACAACGAAGTGGACGGCGAGGCTTACGACAAGGCCCTGCCCGCACGGCAGAAGACGACGCTCTACTGAAGCATCGTGCGGCAACGGAGTGCGCACGATGCTTTGAACATCCCGACCTTCTACTGCGTCTTGGCAGCAGACAGGGACTGGGCCGTCTGCAGATGGTTCTGCAGCGTCGGCAGGGTCTCGCCAGCATAGGAGGCTGCAGGATCGTTCTGGCGCTTGGATTCTTTTTCGTATTCCGCGACGTCCTTCTTATGGTCGGCCACCATGTCCTTGATGAACTCGCGGTCGAAGGCAGCGCCTGAAAGCTTCGAGAGCTTCTGGTAGACCGCCTTCTGCTGCTTGTCGGGCTCGGTCGGCGGCGTCACGTTGAGGGTGTCTGCCACCGACATGGCCTTCTGGTTCGCGGCGGAATGATCCGTCTCGAGCTGGCGGCCGAAATTCTTGACGCCGTCGCTGGCGCCCTTCTGCTGGGCGAGCTGACCCACGGCGACTTCCGCGAGGTTGCCCTCGATCGCCTTCTTGATGAAGGCCTGATTCGGCTGGTCCTTGGCGAGAGCGTAAGACGAACCCGTCAGGGCGGCCGCGATACTGAGGCTCAAGAGAAGTTTCTTTGACATGATGCACCTTGTTCGAACGGAACATTTCTCGATACGCATCACCGGTAAGCCATGAACGGCCGCGGGGCGGCCCGGTTCCCGAATGGGCAAGGGGACCGAGGCGATCCACATAATTTGGCCGGCGGCCCTTTACGCTTCGCTCCCGGGCGGCCAAAAGGGCAGCCTCATCGACTGGAAAGAGGCACGTCATGACGATTCAACGCATCAAGCCAGGCCCGCGCATGAGCGGCGCCGTCGTTCACGGCAACACGGTCTATCTCGCCGGCCAGGTCGCCAGCCAGAGCGCCGGGCAAAGCGTCACCGAGCAGACCAAGGAGATCCTCTCGATCATCGACAGCCTCCTGGCCGAGGCCGGCACCGACAAGTCGAAGATCCTGATGGCCAATATCTGGATCACCGACATGAGCACGTTCCAGGAGATGAACGCCGTGTGGGATGCCTGGGTCTCCCCCAGCAATACGCCCGCCCGCGCCACCGTCGAGGCAAAGCTCGCCGCCCCGGCCTTCAAGGTCGAGATCGCGGTGATCGCGGCGATTTAAAAGTTAGATTCTGCCCCGGGCTAAGAATTCAGCTTTTGTAGCCATATCGAAATATGATACTGTTACAAAAGTAGCTTTTTGCCCGGGTCTGCCATGTCAGAAAATTCATTGTCAGCAGTCATACCTGCTTTTGCAGGTAGCTCGACGACGTCACGCACTGTTCCATTCAGCGGAAACACTTCTATCGATGCCTTGCTGATCGGAAACGCTTGGGCCATCGACACCCTGACTTATAGCTTCCCTATCAGTGCGGCTGAATATGGAAATAACTATGGACAAGGTGAAACGGGCTTCGACAACAACGGGAACAGTCGCTTCAGCCCGGTCAACACTTTCCAAGCAACAGCGCTCGTCTTCGCTGCTTATACTGTAAGCCTTTATACCAACCTGAGCTTCGCGGCAGCCACTCAAGCTCCTGCCAATATTCGTTTCGGCTTGACCACATTCTGGAACACGGCTGCCGGCTACTATCCGCAGGGTTTCGGAACGGACGGTGACATCTGGATGAATCCTGGGGAAGGCGATCCTTTGGGTGGGCCGACCTATACGACTCCATTCCTCGGAAACTGGGGCTATGCCACGATCATGCACGAGCTGGGCCATGCCCTCGGCCTGGCGCATGGGCATAAGGAGAGCGAAACCGATAATCTGTTCCTTGAGTTTGATGAGGATAACTGGAACTACTCGGTCATGACATACCGGAGCTATTCCGGTGCGCAGCCCTTTCCCGTTCAGGGAAACACGGGAAGCGACAATCCCACCACCTACATGCAAAACGATATCGCCGCTCTCCAATATCTGTACGGCGCCAATTTCAACACCAATTCAGGCAACACCGTCTATCGCTGGAGCCCGACGACGGGCCAATTTACCGTCGATGGCACGGATTTGGGGACGCCGGTCAGCAACAAGATCTTCATGACCGTCTGGGACGGAAACGGGATCGATACCTACGACCTGTCCGCGTACACGAGCAATCTTACCGTCAATCTCCAACCCGGCGCCTTCTCCACCTTCAGCGCCACACAGCTGGCGGATCTGGACAGGGTCAACCACTCTATTCACGCGTTGGGTAACGTTGCCAATGCACGCCTTTATCAAGGCGACCCCCGTTCCTTGATCGAGAACGCCACCGGCGGAGGCGGACACGATAAAATAACGGGCAACGCCGCCGCCAACACCCTGATCGGCGATGGCGGCAACGACACGTTAGACGGCGGCGCCAACAACGACCGCCTGGAGGGCGGCGCCGGCACGAATACAGCCGTCTTCTCCGGCGCGTTTGGGAATTACAGAATCACCGCGAATACGGACGGAACCGTCACGGTAGAGGACTCGCGACAGAGTGGTGGTGACGGCCGGGATGTCCTGAAGGATGTCCAGTTCCTGGACTTCAGTGGCCAGATCGTAAGCGCCCCGCTCCCGACAACGCCTACGACACCGACCACTCCGACAACACCCACAACGCCAACGACTCCCACGACGCCGGCACCGGCCTCTCCCATTCTGCGAGGGACGAGCGGCGCAGACATCCTTTCCGGAACCGACATCGACGAGCAGCTCTTCGGCTATGCTGGCAAGGACATCCTGTCGGGCGACCTCGGCAACGACTCGCTCTTCGGCGGGGCCGGCAATGACCTGCTGACCGGCGGAGCGGGCCGCGATTTCTTCGTCTTCGACACGCGGGTTGCGAAGACGAATGTGGACCGGATCGTCGATTTCAAGTCCAAGGAGGACCGCATCCTGATCGACGACAAATTCTTCAAGGGCGTGGGCAAGGGATCGCTGTCGAAACCGGTCAAGCTCTCGAAGGACAAGTTCTATGTCGGCTCCTCGGCCAAGGATGCCAATGACCGTATCGTGTACAACAAGTCCAAGGGCGTCCTGTCCTACGATCCGGACGGCAACGGCCATCAGGCTGCGATCAAGTTCGCAACCGTGAAGGCCAAGATGGCCTTAAGCGCCGCGGACATCTTGATCATCTAAGCGGCGATGCATCGAAGGCGTATCGGCAAAAAAGAAGCGGGCCTCTCGGCCCGCTTCGTTCATTTGAACCTCGCGGAGGTCACGGGCAAGGATGGCGCAAGCCATCGTAGCCGAGATAGGTGCCCGAAGCCGGGTCGTAGGACTTGAAGCGCTGGGCGCAATAGCCGGCCGCGCTGGCACCCGGAGCCACGTAGGTCGGGGCGGCCTGGGCCTGCGACTGGGCGATGGCGCCGCCGATGATCGCACCCGTGGCAAGGCCGATGGCGCCTGCTGCGGCGGACCCGTAATCGCGACGATAATAGCGTGGGCCGTAATAGCCGTAGCGCGGACCGTAATGGCGTCCCACGTAGCGCGGGCCGCCACGGTAGTAACGCCGATACTGCACGTAATCGGACTGAACTTCGCCCTTCTTCATGGCGGCAACCAGTTCCTTGACCGGCGCCGTCTGTGTCTCGGCGGCAGAGACCGGAGCGGCAAGGCCAAAGGTACCAAGGGCTGCCGTGGCAACGGCAGCCATGACAAACTTACGCATGAGCTGACTCCTTCAATCGTGGGAAGCGAACGCCCTGACCGGGAGGTCGTTCCTCATTCTAGGAATTTTGGGTCATCTCTCGCGGGAATGTGAGGGTTCTTGGTCGTCGAAGGGGGTCTTTTCCTGACAGATCGAAAGCATGAATCTGCGGAAGCCACCGAAAGCAAAGACGGGCCTTTTCAGCCCGTCTCCCTCTGCCGAGAAAAGACTTGTTACGGGCAGGGATGCTTCCGCCCATCGTATCCGGTAAACGTCCCGGTTGCCGGATTGTAGGATCTGTAGCGCTGCGCACAGTAAGCCGAGGCATTGGCTCCGACACTGCCGGTCACCACAGGCTGTGAGGCTATGGCGCCACCAATCAGCGCCCCGGTCGCCGCTGCCGCACCGTAGCCATAGGGGTAGTAGGAGCCGCCATAATACGGGCGGTAGGCTCCGCCGTAATACGCCCCGCGATAATAAGGCCGCCCATAGGCCGCATAGGGCCGGTTATAGTAACGCCCGTTGTAAGAACGCCCCGTATAGGCGCGGCCCGCGGCGCCGCGATAGGCTCCCGCACGCACCGCGTTGCCGCGGTAAGCGCCCGCACGGGCCATATTGCCGCGATGGCCGCGATAAGCGCCGGCATGCATGCCGGCCGGCCTTCTCATGGCGGCGCCATGGGCACGCCCTCCACCGCGGCCGCCGCGAGCGGCATAGTCGGTCACAATCTGATTCTGATCGAGCAGTTGCTGGAACTTTGAAAAAGGCACCACCTGCGCGGAGGCTGAACCGGCGAACAAGGACGCCGGAGCAAGCACGGCTGTGGCCAAAGCGGCGAAGATGAACTTTCGCATGGCCGGCTCCTCCCATCTTAGGGCGAACGCGGAAATCCCCCGGGTCGTTCCGCTTTCGAGGATTGTCGGTCTATCTCTCTCGGGAACGTGAGGAGCGAAGGTCCGGTGCCATCTCGGGCTTCGGCGCGACGCCTCGCCTGCCCGCCATCCGCCCCTGCCCTGTCGGACACAGATCCAGAACCGCGCAGCGCTCACAGGCCGGGTTCTTGAAGAAACAGCAGCGCTGGCCGTGCAGCATCATGATTTCGTGGTGGTCGTAAACCTGTTGCGCATCCCAATCCTCGGGCAGCAGAGCGGCGAGCATCGCGTGGGACGGCCCGACCGCCGTCGATTGCGGGATGAGTCCCGTGCGTTGCGCCACCCGGTGATGATGGCTGTCGACCGGCAGAGCGGCCTTCCGCAGCTTCGAGAACGACAGCACGGCGGCACTGGTCTTCGGCCCGATCCCGGGAATGCTCTCGAGCCACGCCCTCGCCTCCTCGACCGGCATGGCGCCGAGGAAATCGAGCGAAAGATTGCCATGCCGTTCCTCAATGGCGTGCAGCACCGCTTGAAGACGCGGCGCCTTCTGCTCGGGCCACGTCACGCCCTGGATCGTCTCCTCCACCTCCTCCGTCGGCGCGTTCATCATGGCGCGCCAATCGCCATAGCGTGCCCTGAGAGCCTTGAAGGCGCGGCCCGAATCCGCGTTGCGGGTGCGATGGGACAGAAGCGAGGAGATCAGCTCGCTGAGCGGATCGAGGGAATGAAAGTAGGGAATTGGACAGCCATAGACGCCGCAGAGGCGCCGATGGATCGTCAGCGCCTTCTCTCTCAGGTCCTGCACGTCCGGATTCATCCCGATGCAAGTCGCGAATCGGGACAGTGGTTCCACACCGTAGTTTCGTCATCACCGGCTTTGTGCCGGTGATCTCGATGGCATGAAACGCCAAGCTTTTCCGTATCGGTATGGCCGGCACAAGGCCGGTCATAACGTAGGAGATGTCATTCCCGACCTACGACCGCCGGGAATGACAAAGGGTGTGCGATCACAGAATGAACCGGCTCAGATCCGTGTTCTTCGCCAGCGTCTCCACCTCGCCGCGCACATAGGCGGCATCGACGGTCACCGTTTCGCCCGAGCGGTCGGGCGCCGTGAACGAGACGTCGTCGAGCACGCGCTCCAGCACCGTCTGCAGACGGCGTGCACCGATGTTCTCGACCGAGTTGTTCACGTCGACAGCCACCTGGGCCAGCGCGTCGATGGCGTCGTCCGTGAAGACGAGGCTCACGCCCTCCGTCTGCATCAGCGCAACCGATTGCTTGATGAGGCTAGCTTCCGTTTCCGTGAGGATGCGCTTGAAATCCTCCACCGTCAGGGGCGAAAGCTCGACGCGGATCGGCAGGCGGCCCTGCAGTTCAGGCAGCAGGTCCGACGGTTTCGACACATGGAACGCCCCGGACGCGATGAAGAGGATGTGATCGGTCTTCACAGACCCGTATTTCGTCGACACGGTGGTGCCTTCGATCAGCGGCAGCAGATCGCGCTGCACGCCTTCGCGGGATACATCCGCGCCGGTGCGGCCCTCGCGGCCGGCGATCTTGTCGATCTCGTCGAGGAACACGATGCCGTTGTTCTCCACCTGGCGCAGAGCCTCCTGGACGATGGCGTCCTGATCGAGCATCTTGTCGGCTTCTTCCGTCACCAGCGGTTCGTAGGCCTCGCGCACGGTGGTGCGGCGAGTTTTCGCGCGTCCGCCTCCGAAGGCCTTGCCGAACATATCGGAGAGGTTGATCGCGCCGACCGATGCTCCTGGCATGCCGGGAATATCGAACATGGGCATGCCCTGCCCTCCGGTCGATTGCAGCTCGACTTCGATCTCCTTGTCGTCGAGCTCGTTGGCGCGCAGCTTGCGGCGGAAGGAATCGCGGGTGGCGGCGCTGGCGGTGGAGCCGACGAGCGCATCGAGCACACGCTCCTCCGCCGCCACATGCGCCTTCGCCTGCACCTGTCGACGGCGCTCCTCCTTCACGAGGCCGATGCCGATCTCCACGAGATCGCGCACGATCTGCTCCACGTCGCGGCCGACATAGCCGACCTCCGTGAACTTGGTTGCTTCGATTTTGATGAAGGGCGCGCCGGCAAGCTTGGCGAGACGACGGGAGATCTCGGTTTTGCCGCAGCCGGTGGGGCCGATCATCAGAATGTTCTTCGGCGCCACCTCTTCACGCAAGGAGCCTTCGAGCTGCTGCCGGCGCCAGCGGTTGCGCAAGGCAATGGCGACCGCGCGCTTGGCGTCGTTCTGGCCGACGATGTAGCGGTCGAGTTCGGAAACGATTTCGCGGGGGGAGAATGTGGTCATAGCTTCATATCTTCCGGTGTCATCCCCGGCTGCAGGCAGCGAACGCTGCTGGAGGGGAAGGGGATCCACAATCAAGGTCTTCCGTGTCTGGATCCCCTTCCCGACCGCGTTGCGTCGCCGGGGATGACACGAACGGATATTATGCGGTTTCCAATGTCTCGATGACGATGTTGGCATTGGTATAGACGCAGATCTCGGCCGCGATGGCGAGAGACCGGCGCACGATGGCCTCCGCATCCATGTCGGAATCGGCGAGCGCCCGCGCGGCGGCCAGCGCATAATTGCCGCCGGAGCCGATCGCCATGATGCCGTTCTCCGGCTCGAGCACGTCGCCGGCGCCGGAGAGGAGCAGCCCTACTTCCTTGTCGGCGACGAGCATCATGGCCTCCAGGCGGCGCAGATACCGGTCAGTACGCCAGTCCTTGGTGAGCTCGACGCAGGCACGGGTGAGCTGGCCGGGATATTGCTCGAGCTTGGCCTCGAGCCGCTCGAACAGGGTGAAGGCATCGGCCGTGGAGCCGGCAAAGCCTCCGATCACGCCGCCCTTGGCCAGGCGGCGGACTTTCTTCGCATTGCCCTTAACGACGGTCTGGCCGAGGCTCACCTGCCCGTCCCCGCCGATGACGACGCGGCCGCCCTTGCGGACCATGAGGATCGTGGTGGCATGCATGAGGGGGGAGGCGTCTTCGGACAAAGCAGGGGCTCCGGCGGGCAGGAAGGAAACAATCGTTCGGTCCCTCACTTAGTCATTCATAGCCTGAAAACAACGCGAATTCTTCGTGACGCCCTCCTCCGTCATCACCGGGCTTGCCCCGGGGATCTCGATTGCATGAAACGCTGAGTTTGCCCGTATCGGGATGGCCGGCACAGGGTTAGGCCATGACCCGGGAGGGCACGCCGACGCCTCATGACACCCTGAAAAGGGACGCATGCCGAACCACGCCCCGGGTGGCATTTTTCGTCGCAGCTTGCTAGAAGGCCCGTCTCTGGTTCCGCAAAGGATTTTGATGATGCGCTCCGCGAGCGTCAGCCGTCGCACCGCCGAGACCGATGTCGCCGTGTCGATTGCCCTCGATGGCTCCGGCAAGGCCGAGATCTCCACGGGGGTCGGCTTCCTCGACCATATGCTCGAACTGTTCGCCCGACACGGTCTCTTCGATCTGACCGTGAAGGTGACCGGCGACCTGCATGTGGACCAGCATCATACGACCGAGGACACCGGCATCGCGCTCGGTCAGGCCATCCTGCAGGCGCTTGGCGATAAAAAGGGCATCTCGCGCTATGCCGACATCCATCTCCCGATGGACGAGACCTTGACGCGCGTCGCCCTCGACATATCGGGCCGTCCCTTCCTGGTGTTCCGGACCACCTTCCCGACGGAGAAGATCGGCGTTTTCGACACCGAACTGGTGCGCGAGTTCCATCAGGCCTTCGCCATCAATGCGGGCCTGACGCTCCACGTGGAGACGCTCTACGGGGAGAACAGCCACCATATCGCCGAGAGCTGCTTCAAAGGCTTGGCACGGGCCTTGCGTCAGGCCGTTGCGCTGGACCCAAGGGAAGAGGGCCGCGTTCCCTCCACCAAGGGTACGCTCTAAGTTCTAAGCAAGACCCCTGTCCGGCGGACACGCCAGCGTCACCTCACCGGACGAGGCTTGAGGAAACGTCGCCATGACCACCTATACCCTGCACCTCCCGCGCGATGCGCGGCCGGGTGATCCGACGGCTCTGGAGGATTCGGAGCTCCTGAAGGATGCCTTCTCCTGGGGAGCTTTCTTCTTCACGTTCCTGTGGTTCTTCTACCACCGGCTCTGGCTCGCCGGGATCGGCGTGCTGGTCGTCGTCTTTGGCTTCGGTGGCCTCCTGGCCCTGCTCGACGTGCATCCGCTGGCGGGATCCATCGCTCAGCTCCTCCTGCAGGCGCTGATCGGGCTCGAAGCCAACAGCCTGCGGCGCTGGACATTGGCGCGCCGTGGCCTGGCCATGGTCGACGCGGTCACGGCGGAGGACCAGGACGAGGCGGAGGCCAAGGCCTTCGCCCGCTGGCTCGAAGCCAGGCCGTCCGCCCCGTCCCGCAGCACGGCGCCCTCACCCATCCTGTCCACCCCCCGGAGGGCCGAACCGGTCATCGGCCTCTTTCCCGATGCGGAGCGTCCCCGGTGAGCGTCGTCATCATCGATTACGGGTCCGGCAACCTGCACTCCGCCGCCAAGGCTTTCGAGCGAGCGGCCCGCGAGGCGGAGCTCGACCTCCCCATCGTCGTCTCGTCCGACCCGGCTCTCGTCGCAAAGGCGGACCGGATCGTGCTGCCGGGCGTCGGCGCCTTCGCCGATTGCCGTCGCGGCCTCGATTCAGTGTCCGGCATGGTGGAGGCGCTGCAGCGGCGTGTCCATGAGGACAAGCGGCCCTTCCTCGGCATCTGCGTCGGCATGCAGCTCATGGCGACCCGGGGGCTGGAGCATACGACGAGCTACGGACTCGACTGGATCCACGGCGACGTGAAGGCGATCACGCCAAGCGATCCGTCCCTCAAGATCCCCCATATGGGCTGGAACACGCTTGAAGTGGCGAAGCCGCACCCGCTGCTGGAGGGGATTCCCACCGGGCCGGACGGGCTGCACGCCTATTTCGTGCATTCCTATGCGCTCTCGTCCACGAACCCCGATGACGTGGTCGCCACCACCGATTACGGCGGGCCCGTGACGGCCATCGTCGGGCGGGACAACCTCGTCGGCACCCAGTTTCACCCCGAGAAGAGCCAGGCGCTCGGCCTCAAGCTCATCGCCAATTTTTTAAGGTGGCGCCCGTGATCCTTTATCCTGCCATCGATCTCAAGGAAGGTCGCTGCGTCCGCCTCGTTCAAGGCGACATGGACCAGGCGACCGTGTTCAACGACGATCCCGCCGACCAGGCCGTCACCTTCGAGGCCCAGGGCTTCGAGTGGCTGCACGTGGTCGACCTCGACGGCGCCTTCGCGGGCAAGCCGATGAACGCCTCCGCCGTCGAGACCATCCTGAAGCGCGTTTCGATCCCGGTGCAGCTCGGCGGCGGCATCCGCGACATGAAGACGGTGGACGGCTGGCTCGGCAAGGGCGTGTCCCGCGTCATCATCGGCACGGCCGCCGTGCGCGATCCGGCTTTCGTGCGCGAGGCCGCGCGCCTCCATCCGGGCAAGATCGCGGTCGGCATCGACGCCAAGGACGGGCTGGTCGCCGTGGAAGGCTGGGCGCAGACCTCGACCCTGTCGGCGGAAGAGCTCGGCCGCCGCTTCGAGGATGCGGGCGTGGCCGCCATCATCTACACGGACATCGCCCGCGACGGCATCCTGAAGGGTCTCAACTTCCCGATGACCTTAGGCCTCGCCCGCGCCGTCTCGATCCCGGTCATCGCCTCGGGCGGGCTCGCCTCCATGGCCGATATCGAGCGCCTGACCCAACCCGATTGCGCCGTCCTCAACGGCGCCGTCTCCGGCCGGGCCCTCTATGACGGGCGCATCGATCCGGAGGAGGCGCTGGCGCTGCTCCGCTCCGCGCGTAAGGAGCCCGTCTGATGCTCAAGGTCCGTCTCATTCCTTGCCTCGACGTCAAGGACGGGCGCGTCGTGAAGGGCGTGCAGTTCGTCGACCTCGTCGATGCGGGCGATCCCGTGGAAGCGGCCAAGGCCTATGATGCGGCCGGAGCCGACGAGCTCTGCTTCCTCGACATCACCGCGAGCCATGAGGCGAGGGGGATCCTGCTCGACGCGGTGCAGCGCACGGCGGAAGCCTGCTTCATGCCGCTCACCGTGGGCGGCGGCGTGCGCACAGTCGAGGACATCCGCAAGCTCCTGCTCGCCGGTGCCGACAAGGTCTCGATCAACACCACGGCCGTCAAGAACCCGGATTTCGTGCGCGAAGCGGCTGAAAAGTTCGGCGCGCAATGCATCGTGGTCGCCATCGATGCTAAGAAGGTATCGGGGGAAGGCGAGGAGCCGCGCTGGGAGATCTTCACCCATGGCGGGCGTACCGCCACCGGCATCGACGCCGTCGCGTTCGCCCGGCAGGTGGCGGAGCTGGGGGCAGGGGAGCTTCTGGTCACCTCCATGGACCGGGACGGCACCAAGGGCGGCTATGATCTCGCGCTGGTGCGCGCCATCGCGGACGCGGTTTCCATACCGGTCATCGCCTCGGGCGGCGTCGGCAATCTCGATCACCTGGTCGACGGCGTCGAGAAAGGTCATGCCAGCGCCGTGCTCGCGGCTTCCATCTTCCATTTCGGCACCCACACGATTTCGGAAGCCAAGGGCTACATGGCCGGGAAGGGTCTCAAGATGCGCCTCGATGAACCGGCGCAGAGCCCTGTCGAGCGGCTCCAGACAGCGTGAAGGAATTCGCCCATGACGATCTCCAACGAGGATGATCTGGACAAGCTCAAGGAGATCGGCAGGATCGTCGCCAATGCCCTCGAGGCCATGGCCGCGGCCCTCGAGCCGGGCATGACGACGGCGGAGCTCGACATGATCGGGCGCCGGCTCCTTGAACAGGCTGGCGCCCGGTCCGGTCCGGAGCTTGTCTACGATTTTCCCGGCGCGACCTGCATCAGCGTGAACGAGCAGGTCGCCCATGGCATTCCCGGACCGCGCCGGATCGAGGCCGGCGACCTCGTGAACATCGATATCTCGGCGGAAAAGAACGGGCTCTATGCCGATACCGGGGCGTCCTTCGCCGTTCCACCGATCACGAACGCCACGAAACGACTCTGCCGGGATGGGCGGCGCGCCATGTGGGTCGGCTTGCGCCAGGTCGGCGCCGACAGGCCGATCGCCGGAATCGGCCATGCCATCGGGCAATTCGCCGAGAAGAACGGCTATACCCTGGTCCGCAACCTGGCGAGCCATGGAATCGGCCATTCCCTTCACGAAGAGCCCGGAGAGATCCCCACCTGGCCGGATCGCTCGGAGCGCCGGATCATGAATGACGGCCTCGTTTTCACGGTGGAGCCGTTCCTGTCGCTCGGCGCGAATTGGGCGACGGACGGCGACGACGAATGGACCTTGCTCAGCGAGCCGCGCGCCCCCACGGTGCAATACGAGCACACGGTCGTCGCCACCCGTAACGGTCCCCTTGTCGTCACATTACCGGGCTAGTCCAACCATGACCTCCTTCACCCTCGACGATCTCGCCCGCATTGTGGCCGAGCGCGCGGCTGCGCCGGCGACGGAATCCTACACGGCCAAACTGATCGGCGGCGGGCCGGCCAAGGCGGCCAAGAAATTGGGCGAGGAGGCCGTGGAGGCCGCCATCGCGGCCGTGCAGGGCGACCGGCAGAACCTCACGGCCGAGGCGGCCGATGTGCTCTATCACCTTTTGGTCGTGTTGCAGGGCGCCGATATTCCTCTAAGTGACGTGATGGCCGAATTGGAGCGCCGTACGGCGCAGTCGGGCCTTGCGGAGAAGGCCGCGCGCAAGGCCTAAATTGGAAAGAGGTGGTTCGCATGGACCAGCCCAACCTGGTGTCCGCCGCCGAGGACGATGACGGCCTCTCGCCTTATCGCACCTTCACGCGCGACGAATGGGCCCGGTTGCGCGCCGACGCACCCATGACGCTGACCGCCGACGAGGTGGTTCAGCTGCAATCCCTCAACGATCCGATCTCGCTGGACGAGGTGGCGGCGATCTACCTGCCGCTGTCGCGCCTCCTGTCCCTCTACGTCGCGGCGACGCAAGGCCTGTTCAAGGCGACCCAGCGCTTCCTCCTCGCGGAGCATCAGGAGAAGGTCCCCTACATCATCGGCGTGGCGGGTTCGGTGGCGGTCGGCAAGTCCACCACGGCCCGCGTGCTGAAAGCCCTTCTCGCCCGCTGGCCCAACACCCCGAAGGTCGACCTCGTGACCACGGACGGGTTCCTCCTCCCCAATGCCGAGCTCACGCGGCTCAACCTGATGGAGCGAAAGGGATTTCCAGAGAGCTACGACACGGGAAAGCTCCTGCATTTCCTCGCCGACATCAAGGCCGGCAAGCGCAACGTGAAGGCGCCGCTCTATTCGCACCTCGTCTATGACGTGGTGCCCGGCGAGGAGACGAATGTCGATCGGCCGGACATCCTCATCGTCGAGGGACTCAACGTGCTTCAGCCGGCGCGCATGCCCAAGGACGGCACGGCCATTCCCTTCGTGTCCGATTTCTTCGACTTCTCGGTCTATATCGACGCCGACGAGGTGGACCTGCACCGCTGGTACGTGAACCGATTCCTGCGCCTGCGCCACACCGCCTTCCGCGATCCCCTGTCCTATTTCCGGCGCTATGCGGAACTCGCGGAAGCAGAGGCCATTGCCATCGCCGAAGGCTTGTGGAACCGCATCAACCTGGTGAACCTGCAGGAAAACATCGTGCCGACCCGCCAGCGCGCGAGC
This sequence comes from Microvirga sp. 2MCAF35, assembly GCF_052115545.1. NCBI lineage: Bacteria > Pseudomonadati > Pseudomonadota > Alphaproteobacteria > Hyphomicrobiales > Methylobacteriaceae > Microvirga > Microvirga sp. 2MCAF35. The sequence continues at coordinate 58,213 of NZ_JBFRGW010000008.1, read as the reverse complement.
CTGATTCTGAAGAAGGGCCCAAGCCACCGGATCGAGACGGTGGCGCTGAGAAGGCTTTGAACGCGCCAACCTTTCCATAGCCATGGGCGTTGTGCCTCCACATGAACGGAGGACGCATGTCATCGCAACCGGTCGACGAAAAGCTCAAGCGCAGCGCAGAGCATGCGAAGGAGGCGGCCGAGCAGACCCAGGAAGCGGCCGAACACACGCAGGCTGCCGCCAAAACGACGGCGAAGGCCAGCGTGCAGATGAAGGACAGCGCCGACCGGCGCACGGAATTGGCCGCCAACCGCACGGTCTTCGCCGCTGAACGGACTTATGCGGCCTGGGTGCGCACGGGGCTGGCATCGCTCGCCTCAGGTATTGGGGCGAAAAAGCTCCTGGGCGGCGTGGTGCCGGACTGGATGATCGTCTCCACCGGGTCGATCCTGATCCTGTTCAGCGCCTTCTGTTTCGCGGCTGCCGTCTGGCGTCAGGTCTTCACCGGTTCCCAGCCGCCGCAGCCCGACGTGCAGCGCCTTCCGCCGTTCCTGCTCATCGCCTTCAACGGCTTCCTGGCACTCGTCTCGCTGGCCGCCCTGTTCAGCATTTGGTTCGGGCGAACGGGCGGGTGAGAGCGGCCTTCAGGAGGCAGGACGCGTTCGAGAGGGTTTCACTCCCGGAACGCCCCTTCGACCGGGGCCGACAATTCTTCATCCGCCGCACGGATTTCACCGATGACCCGTGCAAAAGCCGGTCGCGTGCTGAGCCTTCCATACCAGGAGGCCAGGGTTTCGTGGCCCTTCAGGGACGGACCGCCTAGGCGGCGGGTCCAGAAAACGGCCATGAACACCGCGATGTCGGCAGCCGAGAAGGCGCCGCAGAGATAATCCTTGCCCTGGAATGCGCGGTCGATCTCGGCGAAATGGCCGGCGAGGACCGTTTCGGCCTCCCGGGCCTTGTCTTCCTTCGCGCGCCAGCGCTCCGGATCGTCGGGCTTCGGCTCCGTGCGGTGCATCAGGAAGCGTAAGGGGGCCAGCATGACCTCGTCGCCGAACACATCGAAGAGCCGGCAACGGGCACGTTCGATCGACGCCTTCGGGTAAAGCGCCGGATCCGGGTACGCATCCTCAAGGTATTCAATGATCACGGTCGAATCGTAGAGCGACAGGTCCCTGTCGACGAGGACCGGGACCTGCCCCTTGGGATTGATGGCCAACACGTCGGGATTCTTCGGGCTGTAGCCCCTCGTCTGCGTGAACGGCACCAGGATCTGCTCGAAGACGAGCCCCTTCTCGTGAAGGGCGATCTCGACCTTGCGGGAGAAGAGGCTGACCGGACCGGAATAGAGCTTCATCGGGGTGCCTTTCGGGACATCATCGGCTGAAAGCGGCAGGCAGGTGGTCCTGCCAGGAGGCGACATTCAAGCTCTCCACATCGGCCCGCGACAAGCCGATATCGGCGAGTTCCCGGTCGTCCATCCGGTACAGAGCCTTGGCATTCTCGCGCGCATCGAGCCAGGCTTCGACCCTGAGCAGAAGCTGCAGCAACACGTTCCTGCGCTCGCGATGGGCAGATGTGAGCCCAAGATTTCCTGCGGCATATCCAATCGCCATGACGGATCTCCTTCAACGGCGTTCCATTGAGAAGAATGTGCTCCCGTGATAGGTTATAAGCAAACGAGAACTTCTTGAGCTATGCCCAAGGAAAACTTGGGCAAGCATCCTGGAGATCCCATGTCCCGCCGCAGACTTCCTCCGCTCAATGCCCTGCGCGCCTTCGAGGCTGCGGCCCGCCACCTGAATTTCGAGAAGGCGGGCGACGAGATCGCCGTGACGGCGAGCGCCGTGGGTCAGCAGGTAAGGTCGTTGGAGGCTTGGCTCGGGCGTCCTCTCTTCCTGCGCCAGCCCAGTCGCGGCGTGGCGCTGACGCCGCTCGGCGAGCATTACGCCGCCTCCCTGACCGACATCCTCGACCGGCTCGACAACGCGACGGCCCAGGCCCTGCGCTCGGACCGGTCGAACGTCATCACGGTGAGTTCCATGCCGAGTTTCGCATCAGGCTGGCTCATCCCTCGGTTGGGCTCTCTCAAGGAGCAGCATCCCGACCTGGAGGTGAGGGTCTCCGTCGATACGCGGCTGACGGACTTCGCCCGGGAAGATGTGGACGTGGCGATCCGCTTCGGTCGCGGAAACTATCCGGGTCTCCGATCGGATCTGATGATGGAGGAATATTTCTTCGCCGTCTGCAGCGCATCGTTGCTGGGCGACCCTGAGCGCCCCCTGAACGAGCCGGCGGATCTGCGCCATCACACCCTGCTGCACGAGAGCGTCTACAGCATTCCCGACTACACCACCTGGGACCGCTGGCTCGCCGCCGTCGGCGTCACCGGCCTCGACATCTCTCGCGGCCCGCATTTTCCGCACACTTACCTTTGCCTCCAGGCCGCGGCCTCCGGGCAGGGCGTGGCGCTCGCGACAAACGTGCTGATCGGCGATTACCTGCAGGCCGGACGCCTCGTCCAGCCGTTTCCCCAGCAGGTGAAGGGGTCCTACCAGTATTACGTGGTCTGTCCGGAAGTCACCGCTGACCGGCCGGCCCTCGCGGCCTTTCGGAGGTGGCTGCTGGAGGAGGCGGCGATGCATGCCGAGGCGGGGAGGGCCTAACCCTCCCACGTCATGGCCGGCCTCGTGCCGGCCATCCCGATAAGGTGAAGCGCCGCACCTCTCCAATCGGGATCACCGGCACATGGCCGGTGATGACATAGCGGGGTATTACCGCATCACGCCGCCTTCAACGCCCGGCGTATCTCGGCCTCGGCGGCGATTGTGGCCTGTTTGCGGTTGCCGTTGAAGGGGATCGGCTCGCCCCAGGTGACCACGACATCGAGCGGAATGCCCTGGACGAACATCCTGAGATGCGGCCCAAGCTCCATGTCGCCGTACCAGGCGATGAAGGGACGCTCGCGCCGGGTCACCGGCAGGCCGTTGCGGTGGGTGTAGGAGATGGCAAGCGGCTGGAGGTAAACGTGCTCGACGCTGTCGTGCATGAGGGCCGTCTGGGCCGCGCCCACGAGGGAGGAGCGGAAGGGCAGGAGGCGGTTGCCGTCGCCGGTGGTCCCCTCCGCGAACAGCACGATCGCCTCGCCCTTCACCAGCCGATGGGCGAGGGCGTCGTTCACCTCCGCGGTGGCCTTGCGGCGCTGGCGGTCGATGAAGACCGAGCGCTGGAGCCTCGCGAAGAGGCCCACCACCGGCCAGGCCTCGATCTCCGACTTGGCGATGAACGAGACCGGGTGCAGCGAGCCGATCACCGGGATGTCGAGCCAGGACACATGGTTCGCCAGCACGAGGGTGGGGGCGTTCCCCGGCGGCGTTCCCCGCTCGACCACGCGCACGTTGAAGAGCCTCATCAGAATTCCGTGAAACCGCACGGGCAGCCCATGCAGCATCGACGACCAACCGAAACGAAGGGCCAGCATCTGCAGCGGCACGAGCACGAGACTGCACAGGCCGAGCAGCAGGAGCCGTAAGGCAACGCCGGGTTTCGTCACGCGTCGTCCTTGTCCAGCGGCACCGCGTAGAGTTCGAGCCGATGGTAGACGACCTTGTAGCCGAGCCGCTTGGCGATCTCGTTCTGCAGCGCCTCGATCTCCTCCGAGCGGAACTCGATCACGTCGCCCGTCTCGAGATTGATGAGGTGGTCGTGGTGCTCCCGTGCGGCCTGCTCGTAGCGCGAGCGCCCGTCCCGGAAGTCGAGCCGGTCGAGGATGCCTTCGGTCTCAAACAATTTCACCGTCCGGTAGACCGTGGAGAGCGAGATCCGGTCGTCCACGGCGGCGGCGCGCCGGTGCAGCTCCACCACGTCGGGATGGTCATCGGCCGAATCGAGGACCCGCGCGATGATCCGGCGCTGGCCCGTCATGCGCAGGCCCTTGTCGCGGCAGGCACGCTCGATGGCATCAGACCGGCGCGGTTTGGCAGAGGGGCTGTTTCGTGTGACCAAGGCTGACTTACTCCTTGGTTAGCTTATAGGTGAGGGGAGCTGAGCGGGCTATAGGTCCAAAGCCATGGTGAGGGCCGCAACCTTGGTTCCGTCGGCTTTCGGATAATAGCCTTCCCGCCGGCCGACGTCCCGGAAACCGGCGCGCCGGTACAGGGCGATGGCGGGCGCATTCCCCTCCTCGACCTCCAGATGCACCCGGGCAACACCCCGCCGGGAGAGCGCGTCGAGATGGTGGGCGAGGAGCGGGCGGGCATGGCCCTTGCCGCGTGCCTCCGGCGCGACGGCGACCGTGATGATCTCTGCCTCGTCGAGCACGATCCGCGACAGGGCGAAAGCGACGGGTTTCGTCGCACGTCCTAGCGCATCGGGCGGAAAAGTGGACCCGGTTTTCGCTGACGCGGCCCTCCGGGTCCGCCTCATCCGATGCGCCAGTAAAGAGAAGGAGCATCGGATGAATCCCAAAAGTGGTGTCCACTTTTGGGTCCGAGGCTCCAGAAAGAGCCCATCGGCCACGACACCGCGCTCGCCCAGCAGGCGCTCGAAATCCAGCGTGCTCCAGGCCCGCGCGAAGGCCGAGGCATGGATGGCCGAGAGCCGGGCGGCGGACTCGGTTCCGACCGCTTCGACGTGAGAGGAGAGTGGATGGATGAAGCGATCGAGGATGCTCACTGCGAAAATCTTATTGTCTGGCGATTCGCGCCCCGTCCTGCGGCTTGGCATCGGGCTCGCGCAGGTAAAGCGGCTTCGGCAGGGCCTGGGTCGGATCGGCCAGGGCTCCGAGGCGGGCCACCCAGGCAATGTCGGGAAAGCCCGAAACGTCGCTGATATGGGCCTCGACCCCCTGGGCGCGCGCCTCCGCGGCCAGCATGGCCGAGGCGGAGCCGGAGACCAGGAGCGGGCCGGAACCGAGAAGCCGGATGGCCTCGCGATAGGTCATGAGACCCGGCGGAATGATCGTGCGTCCGCCCGGCGCGATGGCCTGGATGTAGATATGCCCGTGCTTGGCGTCGATGGCGGCGGTGAAGAGCCCGCGCCTGTCGCCGACCATCATCGGGGCGAGGAAGGCCGACAGCGTCGCGACCCCGACGACCGGGATCCCGGCCGCCAAGCCGATGCCGCGGGCGGCGCTGATGCCGACCCTCAGGCCCGTATAACTTCCCGGCCCGACCGTGACGGCGACCCGGTCCAGGCTCTCGAAGCCGCCCTCCACCTGGGCGGAGAGCCGGTCGAGGAGTGGCATCAGGGCTTCCGCGTGCCCGCGCTCCATGGCGATGGACTCGGCGGCCAGCGGCACGGGCTGTCCGGCCTCGACGATGCAGGCCGAACAGGCGCCCAGGGCCGTATCGATGGCAAGAACTCGCACCATTCGCCTCCATTGGATCGTCGTTTGCACAATGCGCTTGGTCCGATGGTTTAGATCAAGAAGTGGCTCGGAGGAAACCCGGTTTCATGGTCTATCTCGCGGTGGAAGCCTTTCGGCTTGAATGGACCGAACGGCCGGTGCGATGATCAGCCCATGACATCCTCATCCGATCCTTCTTCCCCACAACCCAAGCCCTGGACCGTGACGAACTCGCGGGACGTGATTCGCGACCGTTGGATCACGCTTCGCGCCGATGATTGCGTGACCGACGACGGCGCGGAGATCGCCCCCTATTACGTGCTCGAATATCCCGATTGGGTTCACGTCGTGGCGCTGGACGATGAAGACCACGTCATCCTGGTCGAGCAATATCGCCATGGCTTCGGAGGCCTATCCCTCGAAGTGCCGGCCGGGGCGATCGACCGGGAGGACCCGTCCGTGCTGGCGGCGGCGGCCCGCGAGCTCGAGGAGGAGACGGGCTATGTCGCGGAGCAATGGCGCTCTTTCGGCAAGCACTCGCCCAATCCCGCGACGCACACGAATTTCTGCCATACGGTGCTGGCTCTGGGCGCGCGCCTGTCCGGCAGGAAACTCAACGACCCGACCGAGCAGATCAAAGTGGTGCGGGTACCGGTCCGGGATGCCGCTCGGCTTGCAGCCGACGGAACCATCACGAACGCGATGCAGATCGCTTCTCTTGCCATTGCGCTGAGCGCCATCGGCAAGTGGAGTTTGTGAGGTTTAGGCGATGGAGCAGAACTCCTCGAAGGCCAGCCGCGGCTGGCGCGGATGGAGCTTCTCGGGCAGGCCGTAGCCGAGATTGACCAGGAAGTTCGACTTGAACTGCCCGCCGGGGAAGAACGCCTCGTCGACCCCCTGGCGCGAAAAGCCCCCCATGGGTCCGCAATCGAGCCCGAGCGCCCGGGCCGCCATGATGAGATAGGCGCCCTGGAGGCACGAGCCCTGGAAACCCGCCCGCTCGATGGCCTCAGGTCTACCGGCGAACCAGCTGCGCGCATCGGGGCTGTTCGGCGCGAGGGTGGCGAGCTTTTCGTAGAATTCGGTGTCGTAGGCCACGATCACCGTCGCGGGCGCGCTCATGGTCTGGCGCACGTTGCCCTCGTCGAGATGAGGCCTGAGCCTCTCCTTGGCCTCCCGCGACACCACGAAGACAAACCGTCCCGGTGAAGAATTCGCGCTCGTCGGCCCCAGCTTGGCGAGATCGGCGATCTCGCGCAGGATCGCCTCCGGGATCGGGCGGTCCTGCCACCAGCGATAGGTGCGGGCCTCGCGGAAGATCTGGTCCAGGGCGATGTCGGACAGAGCGGGCAACGGAAGTCTCCAAAGAAAAAGCGCGGCTCTAGCGCATCGTGCGGACCCAGAGGGCGGCGTCAGCGAAAAGTGGACCCGGTTTTCCGCGGCGAACGATGCGCCAGACGAAAGAATAAGCATCGGATGGATCCCAAAAGTGGACTCCACTTTTGGGTCCGATGTTCTAGACCGCCTGCACCTCGCGCACGTCCGGCAGGAAGTGGCGAAGCAGGTTCTGGATGCCGTGGCGCAGGGTGGCGGTCGAGGATGGGCAGCCCGAGCAGGCACCCTTCATGACGAGGTAAACGGTACCGTCCTTGAAGCCGCGGAACGTGATGTCGCCGCCGTCGCCCGCCACCGCAGGGCGGATGCGGGTCTCGAGCAATTCCTTGATGGTCTCGACCGTGGCGGCGTCGGCATCGTCGAAGAACTCCTCGCCGTCCTCTTGGCTAGCGCCGTAGCCGTTGGCGAAGAGCGGCGCGCCGGTCATGAAATGCTCCATGATCGCACCGAGGATGGCAGGCTTCAGGTGCTGCCATTCCCCATCCGCCTTGGTCACGGTGACGAAATCGTAGCCGAAGAACACGCCCGTGACGCCCGGCACCGCGAAGAGCCTCTGGGCCAGGGGGGAAACTTCGCCGGATTCCGGCGTCTTCGCCTCGAATGTGCCTTCGGGCATCACCACGCGGCCGGGCAGGAATTTCAGGGTGGCGGGATTGGGAGTCGCTTCGGTCTGGATAAACATCGCTTCTGTCTTCCTCTGCGCCGGTTCAAGGCCGGCCGAGTGGGGTGTTAGAATCGTTCTAACAGGTTCCTGGCTCAATGTGGAATCGAACGAGGCGGATTCCAAGGGGGATGGAGGACCGTACGGCATTCCGGGCCTGCATGGCGGAACGCTTGCCGAACAGCTCACGTCATGGCCGGGCTTGTCCCGGCCATCCCGATGATAGGAAGCGCAGCGCTTTTCCAAGCGGGGTCACCGGCACAAGGCCGGTGACGACGTGGGAGGTGTATGGAGGGCCGTCTTCATAGATCCTTCGACCAGGGATGGCGCGATACTTGATCAGCCCGCCAGCGCGTCGATTTCCTCGTCCGTCAGGCTGCCCGGCACGATGACGATGGGGACCGGGAAGGAGGCGGCGGCCTTGCCGGCCAGGGTGGAGACCAGGGGGCCTGGGCCGTCCTTGGCGCTGCCGGCGGCGAGGACCAGGAAGGAGATGTCCTCGTCCTCGTTGATGAGCTTGATGATCTCGTCGGCCCGGTTGCCGACGCGGATCACCTGCTCCGGCTCGACGCCTGCGGCGTTGCGGGCCTCGCGGGCGGCGACGTCGAGCCGTTTCTGGGCTTCCGCGCTCGCTTCCTCGATCATGGCCTCGCCGACGCCGAGCCACTCGAAATTGTCGGGCGGGTCCACGACCGCGAGCATGATCATGCTGGCACCCGTGCGGGCCGTCCGCCGCGAGGCGAAGTGCACCGCCCGGGCGCATTCCGGCGTCTGGTCGACCACCACCATGAATTTCGGTCGGTGACCGGATTCGTAGGATCGGCGCTTGCCGCTCACAGAAAGCTCTCCTGCATCACGCTAGAGCATCGGACCAAAAGTGGAAGGCACTTTTGGGCCGATGCTCTTTGATCATAATGAGCGCATCGTTCGAGCGGAAAACCGGATCCACTTTTCCGCACGATGCGCTAGATGCTGCCTTGCCGCTACGGCAAGAGCAAGTCCGGTCCCTGCGCTAAATCCAGGCATCAGCGCGCGCGCACGAAGCCCACGATGTCCTTCACCGCATCCATGGTCACGGAAGCCAAGGCGCGGGCGCGGGCCGAGCCGTCCGCCAGCACGGCATCGATATGGCCGGGATCGGCCATGAGGCGGCGCATCTCGTCGGCGACGGGCGAGAGCTTGGTCACCGCCACGTCTACGAGGGCGGCCTTGAAGCCGGAGAACTGCGATCCGCCATGCTGGCGCAGCACTTCTTCCGGCGTGGTGTCCATGAGGGCCGCATAGATCGCCACGAGGTTCTCGGCCTCGGGGCGGGCCTTCAGGCCCTCGACCTCGCTCGGCAGCGGCTCGGGATCGGTCTTCGCCTTGCGCACCTTCTGGGCGATGGTGTCGGCGTCGTCCGTCAGGTTGATGCGCGAGTAATCGGACGGGTCCGACTTCGACATCTTCTTCGAGCCGTCGCGCAGCGACATGACCCGGGTGGCCGGACCCTGGATCATGGGTTCGGTCAGCGGGAAGAAGGCATCGCCGAAGCCGTTGGCGGCAATCGATTCGGCCCAGTCGTTGTTGAACTTCTGGGCGATGTCGCGGGTCAGCTCCAGATGCTGCTTCTGGTCCTCGCCCACCGGCACATGGGTGGCGCGGTAGACCAGGATGTCGGCAGCCATCAGGTCCGGATAGGCATAGAGGCCGACGGAGGCGTTCTCGCGGTCCTTGCCCGCCTTGTCCTTGAACTGGGTCATGCGGTTGAGCCAGCCGAGGCGGGCGACACAGTTGAACACCCAGGCGAGCTCCGCGTGCTGAGGCACCTGGGATTGGTTGAAGACGATGTGGCGCTTGGGGTCGATCCCGGCCGCAAGGAACGCGGCCGTCACCTCGCGGATCTGGCGGGTCAGGTCGGTGGGGTTCTGCGGCACGGTGATCGCGTGCATGTCCACGACGCAATAGATGCAGTTATACTGCTCCTGCATGGCGACGAAGCGCTTGATGGCGCCGAGGTAATTTCCGAGGTGGAGATTGCCGGTGGGCTGAACGCCCGAGAACACCAGCTCCTTGAACTGCGCCATCGTCTTGAACTCCCACAGGGTGCATGCGCAAGGCCGAACCGCCGACTGCCCCAGATTGTCTTTAGGCGCATCGTGCGGAAAAGTGGATCCGGTTTTCCGCGAAGAACGATGCGCCAGTTTATGAAGTGAGCATCGGATGAATCCCACAAGTGCAAGTCCACTTTTGGGTCCGATGCTCTACCGCACCGTTTCACAGCGAACCGGAGGCCGGCCGGCGCAACGATGCTCCATTGAGGCGCGCGTTATGACAGGGCCGCGCCACGATGCAAGGGTTCTCACGCTTTTTTCGTCAGCGCGGCCCAATCGTCGCGGGTAATGGCGCCCGTGGCCCAGGCCACGAGTGCATAAAACGCCAGGCCGCCCAGGCAAAGAGCAGCAAGGGACGCAACGCCCGCCTGCGGGAAAAGGGGGCCTGCGCCCACGAGACCGAGGCTCATCGCGAGAACCGCCAGGACGATCCGCATGGCCCGCATCGCGAGAGCCCGATCCGGCGCCCAGAGGCCGATCCGATTGAGGCCCGAAACGATAGCCGCCGCATGGCCGATGCACCCGGCGCTGACCCCGAGCGCAATCCCCGTCGGGCCCAAGGGCCAAGCAAGCAGCAGGGAGGCCGCGATGGTGAGGGCGAGGCCGAGCAGCGCCGCGACGAGAACCTCCTTGACGGAGCCGCGCGCGAACAGGGTCTGGCTCAGCACCTTGGCGGCCGTTGCGAAGGGCAGGCCTGCGCTCAGGGCCATCAGGACGAGAGCCGTGCCCTCGGCATCGGAGGATTGGAACGCGCCCCGCTCGAACAGCACGCTGCTCATGGGGCGGGCGAGAACCATCAGGGCCGCGCTGGCCGGCAGGGCGAGCAGCAGCGCCACTTCCAGGGCCCGGTTCTGCGCCGCCACGATGGCCCCTGTTTCTCCGGCCCGGTGGCGGCGGGCGAGTTCCGGCAGGAGCAGGCCTGAGCCGAGCGCGGCCATCAGGCCAAGCGGCAGCTGCATCACGCGCTCGGCATAATAGAGCCAGGACACGCCGGAGGGCCAGAACGAGGCGATCTGGGTGGCGGTCAGGATGAAGAGCTGCATCGCGCCGCTTGCCAGGAGCACCGGGAAGCCCGCGAGCAGGAGATTTTTCAAAAGTGGGGACCAGCGTGGTTTCCGGAAGCGGACCAGCGGGGTCCCGCCCGTCCACAGGGCCGCGGCCACGAGAGCGAGCTGGATCAGGCCGGCCAGGCTCGACGCCAGGGCCAGCCAGGCCGCCTTCTGGGCGAGCGGCAGGGAAAGACCGGCCTCCATCCCGATCAGCACCAGGATCAGGCCCCCGTTGACCGCGAGCGGCGCGAGGGCCGTCGCGGCAAAGCGCCCCCGCATGTTCAGGATCGCGGCTCCGATCGACGCGAGGGTTACGGACAGCACGATGGGGAAGGAGAGGCGCGTATAGAGCGCCACCAGCGCCAGTGTCCCGCCGTCGTCGTGCAGGCCCGGCGCGAGGGCGAGGGCGAGCAGCCCGGCGCCGATTTCCACGAGAGCCGTGAGGCCGAGCAGCGCGAGACCGAAAACACTCATCACGTCGCCGGCGGTCGTCGCCTGGTCATCGGGTTCCAGGGCGCTCAGCGCCGGGATCAGGGCTGGATTGAGCCCGCCCTCGCCGACAATCCGGCGCACGAGATTGGGCAGGCGGAAGGCGGCGAGAAACGCGTCTGCCACCGGGCCCGCGCCCAAGGCCTGCGCGAACAGCATGTCCCGGACGAAGCCGAGGACGCGCGAGGCCATCGAGCCGAGGCCGACCAGAAGCGAGGAGCGGATGAGCGACATGCCCTCGCGGCTTAGCCGGTCTCGCGGGAAATGTCTAAAGCGGGGCTTCACCGCCGATGGCGAGGATCCTTAGACCTCTCCGGCCTTCTTGATCTCGTGCCGCAGCAGCAGGGGCGTCTGCGCCAGCGCGAACGCGATGGTGAGCGGCATGATGCCGAAGACCTTGAAGCTGACCCAGAAATCCGTGGTCTGGGTGCGCCAGACGATCTCGTTCAAGGCGGCGAGGGCGAAGAAGAACAGGGCCCAGCGCAGGGTGAGCTTGCGCCAGCCTTCCTCGTCGAGCTCGAACATGCTGTCGAGCACGATCTGGAGCAGGGGCTTGCGGAAATAGAGACCGCCGAGCAGCACGATCCCGAACATCGTGTTCACGATGGTGGGCTTGAGCTTGATGAAGGTCTCGTCCTGCAGGAACAGGGTCAGCCCGCCGAAGACCACCACGACGATGCCCGACACCAGGGGCATGATCGGCAGCTTGCGGGTCAACGCGTAGCTGATCCCCAGGGCAATGACCGTCGCCACGATGAAGATTCCGGTGGCGGCGAAGATGCGATGGTTCTCCGCGAAGCCGAACCGGTCCCCATAGGCGTTGCCGAGGAAGAACAGGGCGAGCGGCCCGAGTTCGAGAGCGAGCTTGAGGAGAGGTGGGAGGCGCTTTTCGTCTGTCATGAGGTCGCTTCTAACCCGGCAATGGCTTTTGCGAAATCCCGTGCGGTGAAAGGCTCCAGGTCCTCGACGCCTTCGCCGACGCCGATGAAATGAACTGGCAGACCGAATTTCGCAGCCAATGCCACCAGGATGCCGCCGCGCGCCGTGCCGTCGAGCTTGGTCATCACGAGGCCCGTGACGCCCGCGGCCTTCTGGAACAGCTCGACCTGGCTGACGGCGTTCTGGCCCACCGTCGCGTCGAGGACGAGGAGGGTGGCGTGCGGCGCCGACGGGTCGAATTTCTTCACCACCCGCACGATCTTTTCGAGCTCGGCCATGAGCCCGGCCTTGTTCTGCAGGCGACCGGCCGTGTCGATGAGGAGCACGTCCGTGCCGTTGGCCTTGGCCTCCTGAAGAGCGTCATAGGCAAGGCCCGCCGCATCGGCGCCCTGCTCGCGGGCCAGCACCGGCGCGCCGACCCGCTCACCCCAGACCTTCAGCTGCTCGATGGCGGCGGCCCGGAACGTGTCGCCGGCCGCCAGCATCACCTTCAGGCCCTGTTGGCGGAATTTCTGGGAGAGCTTGCCGATGGTCGTCGTTTTGCCCGCTCCGTTCACGCCGACCATGAGGATGACGAAGGGCTTCTTGGACCGGTCGATCATGAGCGCCTGGGCAACAGGCTGGAGCGCTTTCTCCACTTCGCCGGCCAGGATGATCTTCACCTCCTGGGGGGAGATCTCCTTGTTGTAGCGGCCGGACGCAATCGCCTCGGTGATCCGCATCGCCGTGGGCACGCCGAGATCGGCCTGGACCAGGGCGTCTTCCAGTTCCTCGAGCGTTGCGTCGTCGAGTTTCCGCTTGGTGAAAAGCCCGGTCACGCTATCCGACAGGGAGGACGAGGTGCGGCGCATCCCGTCCGTCAGGCGCTGCCACCAGCCGCGAGCGGCGGCGGGCTTCGGCTCGAGAGGAGGAACGATCTCTGCGGGGGCGGGCTCAAGCGCGGGCAAATCGGCGGCTACGATATCGGCGCGCAGCTCGGGACCGGCCGCGGTCACGATGCGCGGCAGCGGTTCCTGCGGGTTGGTGCCCTCGGGGTCCAGGCCCTCGACAGGCTGGAGATCGGCACCGGCCAGCTCCGGCGGCACCTTGTCCTCCTCTGGGGTGTCCGGGGAGGCGGTGGTCACGCTCGGGGGAGCGGCCGTCAGATCGTCCGCCGCCGTTGCGGGCAGGGAGGGCATCGCCTCCGGCTCGCCACCCGCCTGCGGGGTTTCCGGCGCCGGCGCGACCGGGGCTTCTTCAGCCTTGCGCCCGAACAGACGGGAGAAAAATCCGGGCTTTTCCGGCTTCGTATCAGCCATGAGTGTCGCTTTGCCTTTTGAATGCTGTGCTTGATTTAGCGCGGATGCCTCGATAGCGCATCGTTCGGAAAAGTGGGAAACGGTTTTCCGCCAAACGATGCGCCAATATAAAGCGTAAGCATCGGATGGATCCCAGAAGTGGGTTCCACTTTTGGGTCCGATGCTCTAGCCGAGACACCATGAATGCGGAAGAGATAGTAAGCCGTCTGCTGTATCGCGATGCCCTGATGCTCGTGATCGACAAGCCCGCCGGCCTGCCGGTGCATCCCGGTCCGAAAGGGGGCGAGACACTGTTTCATCATCTCGATGCCCTCCGCTTCGGTTTGCCGCGCCGCCCGGAGGCCGCGCACCGCCTCGACAAGGACACGTCCGGCTGCCTCGTGTTGGGCCGTCATCCCAAGGCCATCGCCCGTCTCAACGAGCTTTTCCGTAAAGGTGATGTCGACAAGGTCTATTGGGCCGTCGTCGAGGGCGGGCCGGATGACGATGAGGGCGAGATCGATCTTCCGCTCGCACCGAAATCGCCGGATCGCGGCTGGTGGATGAAGGTGGACCCAAAGGGACAGCCCTCGTTGACGAAATGGCGGGTTTTGGGGCGGGGCGAGGGGCTCACCCTCCTCGAACTGCGGCCGATCACCGGCCGCACCCATCAGCTGCGGGTCCATTGCGCGGCCATGAATTTCCCGATCCTCGGCGATCCGATCTACGGCACGGCCCCGCGCTTCGGCGGTCCGGGCCTGCATCTCCATGCGCGAAGCGTCACCGTGCCGCTTTATCCGAAGAAGCCGCCGATCATGGTCGAGGCGCCTGTTCCGGAGCATATGCGGGACCGGGTCAGAATGTGTGGCGGCGCAGTTTAGGCCGCCAGCAGGTCCTTGCCGTCGTGTCCGGCGATGGTGGTCGGCACGATGGTGCCCGGCGTCACCGCTCCGGCGAAACGCACGAGCGTGAATCCTTCGGTGCGGCCGAGCTGGTTGGTCTCGATCAGCACGTTGCGTCGCGCGCCGACTTCCTCGGCAAGGTGCTTCAGCAACGCCGCCTCGCCCTTCTCGCGCAGTCGCCGCGCCCGGTCCTTCACCACGTCGCGCGCCACCTGCGGCATGCGGGCGGCCGGCGTGCCCGGGCGGGGCGAGAAGGGGAAGACATGGAGATGGGTCAGGCCACATTCCTCGACGATGTCGAGGGAGCGGGCGAACATTTCTTCCGTTTCCGTGGGAAAGCCCGCGATGATGTCGGCGCCAAAGACCATGTCGGGACGCAGGCGCTTCACCTGCTCGCAGAACGCGATGGCGTCGGCGCGCAGGTGGCGGCGCTTCATGCGCTTCAGAATCATGTCGTCGCCCGCCTGCAGCGAGAGATGCAGATGCGGCATCAGGCGGGACTCGGTGGCGATCACGTCGAGAAGATCGTCGTCCGCTTCCACCGAATCGATGGAGGAGATGCGAAGCCTCTCCAGGTCCGGCACGTGGCGCAGAAGGCCCTTCACCAGGGTGCCGAGCTTCGGCTCGCCCGGCAGGTCCTTGCCGTAGCTGGTGATGTCGACGCCGGTCAGCACCACCTCGCGCGAGCCGTGCTCCACGAGTGTGCGCACCTGTTCCACCACCGCGCCCATGGGCACCGAGCGGGAATTGCCGCGCCCGTAGGGAATGATGCAGAAGGTGCAGCGATGGTCGCAGCCGTTCTGCACCTGCACGAAGGCGCGGGTGCGTCCGCGCATCCCGTCGATGAGATGCACGGCGGTTTCTTTCACGGCCATGATGTCGTTGACGAGTACTTTTTCGCTCGCACCCACGCCGAAATCGCGCAGTCCCGCCCAGGTTTCGGCCTTCATCTTCTCGTGGTTGCCGACGACCTGGGACACTTCCGGCATGGCCGCGAAGGTCTCGGGCTCCACTTGCGCGGCGCAGCCCGTCACGACGATGCGGGCATTGGGCCTCTCGCGGGCGAGCTTGCGGATCGACTGGCGCGCCTGGCGGGTCGCCTCGCCGGTGACCGCGCAGGTGTTGACGATGATGACTTCGCCGAGCCCCGCGTCTTCCGCGTGGCGCTGCATGGCCTCCGACTCGTAGGTGTTGAGCCGGCAGCCGAAGGTGACCACTTCGACCGCCATCAGGCCACCTCGGTGAACAGGGCAGGGGAGAAAATGCCCTCGTGCTCCAGCTCGGTCGGGCCCGTCATGAGCACGTGGCCGTCGCTCTCGCGCCATTCGATAATGAGATCGCCGCCAGGCAGCGCCACCACGGCCTTGCGGCCGGTCAGCCCCTTGCGGGCCGCCGCCACAAGGGTCGCGCAGGCGGCCGAGCCGCAGGCGCGAGTGGCGCCGGCGCCGCGCTCCCACACGCGCAGGATGATGTGGTCGGGGCCGGTGACCTGGGCGAAGGAGATGTTGGCCCGCTCCGGGAAGACCGGATCGTGCTCGAAAACCGGGCCGATGGCCGCTAGGTCATAGGCCAGGGCGTCCTCGACCCAGAAGATGGCATGCGGATTGCCCATGCTGACGGCCGAGGGGCCTTGAAGCTCAGGGGCCTCGGGGAGGCGGGTGTCGACCGCGATGGTACGGGTGTCCGGATAGGGATCACGCAGGGGAATCTCGTTCCAGGCGAGGCGCGGTGGGCCCATGTCCACGGTGAAAACCCTGTCCGAGACGCGCTCCACCGGCAGCAATCCGGCCTTGGTCTCGAGCACGAGGTCGCCCTCCACCGGGCGGCTCATGACCGGGTCCGTCGTCATCGCCCAGGCGACGCAGCGGGTGCCGTTGCCGCAGGCGCCGGATTCCGACCCATCCGTGTTGTAGATGCGCATGTACGCGTCGGTGCCGGGCGTGATGGGGTCGTGCAGCACCATGAGCTGATCGAACCGCGAGCGCGGATCCGCCGCGATGGCGCGCGCTTCCGCCGCGCTCACGCGATGGGCGGAGCCGCGCAGGTCGAGCACGGTGATCTCGTTGCCGAGACCGTTCATTTTCAGGAAACGGCTGTTCGAAAGGGCATCCATGGAGGCGTATATGGCTGAAAATCCCGAAAATCGCGAGGGGGATCGCGCGACTCTGCGGCAATATCGTCAGGGAACGAAGAAGCCGGCGACCCGGCCTGCTGCAATCCGTCCTCCACAGGATCCCGCCGACGGCCTCGCGGCTGCACCAAATCCCCCCTATGGTGCTGCCCGGTATCCCATTTTGATTCGCGGGTAAGGCGTCCTTCTCATGCGGCTGCGCTCTCCAGGTCTTCTTCTCGTCCTCGCCCTCTGCTCGGGCGTCGCCTTCGCGCAGACGCCTCCGGCGGTCGATCAGGCGCCGGTTCAGGCCCCCTCGGCGGGTCCCGCAACCCCGGCCGCGCCTCCGGCGACGCCTCAGCCCGCGCCGCAGGCCCAGAGCGCCCCGACCCCCGCGCCCGCCGAGCCCCAGACGCCTGCACCGGCGCAGCCGGCCCCCATGGCGCCGGCCGCTCCCTCCAGTCCCGCGCCGGCCCAGCAGGCCGGCCGCACGACCCTGTTCCCGAATCCGAGCGACCCGTCGGGCGTGGAGGAAGGCGTTCTGGTCTCCAAGCCCACCGTGGTGCTCTCGGGCACCAGCACCTGGGACGAGGCCTTCACCAACCTCAAGAACGCCTTCGCCAAGATCGAGGGCGAGCTGAAGAAGGCCGGGATCGCCCCGGCGGGCCGGCCTCTGGCGATCTTCGTCGACACGGACGACAACGGCTTCAAATACGACGCGATGGTGCCGATCGCCCAGGTGCCGGAGGGGAAGACCGAGCTGACCCCCGAGATAAAGTTCGGCAAGACCCCCGAGGGCAAGTCCTTCCGCTTCGTGCACAAGGACGCCTATGACGAGATCGACGGCACCTACGAGACTATCACAGCCTATCTCGACCTCAAGGAGATCGTCGCCAAGGACGCGTTCATCGAGGAATACGTGAGCGATTTCACCGACCCGCAGGACACCAATTTCGAGGTGAACATCTACGTTCAGCCGAAAGAATGATCGCTCTCTTCGACCTCGACGGGACCCTGACGGACCCGAAAGCGGGCATCACCCGCTCGGTCCAGTATGCGCTCGAAAGACTGGGCCGTCCCGTGCCCGAGGCGGACGCATTGACCTGGATGATCGGCCCGCCGCTCATCGCGGGCTTCACGGAGCTCCTGGGCGGACCCGAGGAGTCGCAGGACGCCGTGCGCTTCTATCGCGAACGGTACGGCGATGTCGGCCTGTTCGAGAACGAGGTCTATGCCGGCATCCCGGCCCTGCTCCAGGATCTCCGGGAGAAGGACGTTCGTCTCTATGTCGCGACGTCGAAGCTGCATGTCTTCGCGCGCCGGATCCTCGATCATTTCGACCTGTCGCGCTTCTTCATCGAGATCTATGGATCGGAACCCGACAACCGGAATGCCGACAAGCGCGATCTGATCCGGCACATTCTTGAGCGGGAGCGCTTCGATCCCGCACGCGCCGTCATGATCGGCGACCGGAAGCACGACGTCATCGGAGCCAGGGCCAACGGCGTTGCGGCCATTGGCATTACCTGGGGCTACGGATCCCGGCAGGAGCTGTCGGAGGCCGGTGCGGCCTGCCTCGTGGACGATCCGCAAGGCCTGGAAGCGCCGCTTCTCATGCTGATGGCGTCCACGCCTCCCCGGGCCGCAAAGGCCTGAAACGATCCTCCGGGATCTCGGCGGCCTGGAGGGCCGCGGTCAATTCCTGCGGCGGCTCGTCGACGCCCTCGTTGGTGAGCCGGAACGTGCCCCAATGGTGGCCGAGCGCCTGCTCGGCTTCGATGATCCGCAACACCTTCACGGCATCCTCCGGGTTCATGTGCTGCGGCTCCATGAACCAGCGCGGCTCATAGGCTCCGATGGGCAGATGGGTGAGGCGCGGCCTGCCGAAACGCTCGCGAACGGCGTGAAAAATCTTGCCGTCGCCGAAGCCGGTATCGCCGATATGGTAGATCGTGCCGGCCGGCGTGGTGAGCACATAGGCGCACCAGAGCGCCATGCGCCGGTCGTTGATGCCCCGCGCCGACCAGTGATAGGCGGGCTCGAAATGGGCCGTGACGCCGTGGCCGAGGTCGATGGCGCCGCCCCAGTCCCGCGTCTCGACCGGGATCTCCGGATGCTCGGCCTGGATCACCGCGTCGTTGCCGAGGGGAGCGACGAATTTCGGGCGATCCCGCTGCCAGAGACGGCCGAGGGTCTCGGTGTCGAGATGGTCGTAATGGTTGTGGGTGATCAGCACCGCATGGATCGGCGGCAGGTCCTGGAAGGCGACCCCCGGCGGGTTCACCCGCTTGGGCCCGGCGAAGGAGACCGGACTCGCCCGTTCCGAGAACACAGGGTCGATCAGGATGTTGAGCCCCGCCACCTGGACCAGAAACGAGGCGTGGCCGATCAGCGCCGTGCGCAGGCCGGCAACTTCAGCCGGGGGCTTGTCCTGAAAGGGGCTCGGGAAGCTCGCCGGCCAATCCTTGCGCCCGCCGCCGAGCTGCCAGCGGGCGAGTTCCAGGAAGCCCTTGTCCTGCGGCTGGTTGGGCAGGAAGAACCGTACTCCGTCGAAATGGTCCGTGACCGGCCCCTGGTAGTAGCGGTTCGTGGCGCGGGCCGCCGTCATCCAGCCAAAGGCGCTGGCCGCGGCGATGACGGGAAGGCCGAGGGTTTTGAGGAGGGCGCGGCGGTTCATGGAGAGATCATCTGTGGTGGGGATCTAAGCGTGGGGATGCAATGGCGGATCGGCAAGGGTGAGGCGATCTGGTTGGGTGTGCCCTTCCCGTCATGGCCGGGCTTGTCCCGGCCATGCCGATACGGAAAAGCGCCGCCCCTCAATCAATCGAGATCACCGGCACAAGGCCGGTGATGACGTGGAAGGAGACAGAATTGGTCGTGCGACGTCTCCGATGATCCAACCTTCGCCCTCAATCCATCCCGCGAAGGCGAGAAGATCGCCGCACTTCTTCAGTATGACCGGCTGTAAAAGCTAAAGCATGCCGTTTCGGGCCTTTTCCTTGACTCCGCAGCTCCTTTCCTCTATCGGCTGGCCGCAAATCTGTAGAGCGAGCCCTTATGAGCCGCCGACCAGCCCGAGAGGCTGGAGGTCAACGTCCGACAGCGCGATGCGCCCTCGGGCGCGTTTCTCTTTGGGTTTCTCGACAATTACGGCCCTCATCCTGAGGAGCCTGCGTAGCAGGCGTCTCGAAGGAGGGTCCAGCAGGCGCTGGAGACGCCTCGTCCTTCGAGACGGACCTCTCGGTCCTCCTCAGGATGAGGCTGCGAAGGTGCCAAGGGATGGACGGATGTCGGACGACACATTGCGCATCGAGGACGCGGTCAACGAGACCTGCCCGTGGTCGGGAAAGCCGATCGCGGCGGATTCGCTCACCCGTTATCGCGGCGAGGTCGTCGGCTTCTGCAATCCCGGTTGCCGCGACAAGTTCGAGGCGGCCATCAGCCACTTTGAAAAGGCCATCGCGGATCGCGATGTACCACTCATTGCAAAAGGAATTGAGTGATCATGTTCGAAGGCCTTTCCGACAAGCTTTCCAATATCCTCGGCTCGCTGACGCGCCGTGGCGCGCTCACCGAGGAGGACGTCAACGCGGCCCTGCGTGAGGTCCGCCGCGCCCTGCTCGAGGCCGACGTGGCACTCGAGGTCGTGCGCTCCTTCACGGACAAGGTACGGGCCCGCGCCGTCGGCGCCGAGGTGGTCAAGTCGGTTTCGCCCGGCCAGCAGGTGGTCAAGATCGTCCACGACCAGCTCGTGGAGATGCTGGGCGCGGACGCGGAGGTGATCAGCCTCAACGCGGTTCCCCCCGTCGGCATCCTCATGGTCGGCCTCCAGGGCTCCGGCAAGACGACCACCACGGCCAAGATCGCCCGGCGCCTGAAGGACCGCGAGAACCGCCGCGTGCTCATGGCGTCCCTCGACACCCGCCGTCCGGCCGCCATGGAACAGCTCGCGGTGCTGGGCCAACAGGTCGGCGTCGACACGCTGCCCATCGTGGCCGGCCAGTCAGCCGTGCAGATCGCCCGCCGCGCCATGGAGGCTGCCCGTCTCGGCGGCTACGACGTGGTGATGCTCGACACCGCCGGCCGCGTGACCGTGGACGAGGCGCTCATGGTGGAGGCGGCGGACGTGCGCGCCGCCACCAACCCGCACGAGGTGCTCCTCGTCGCCGATGCGCTCACCGGCCAGGATGCGGTCAACACCGCGCGCGCCTTCGACAGCCGTCTCGGTGTCACCGGCATCGTGCTGACCCGCATGGACGGCGATGCCCGCGGCGGTGCCGCCCTGTCCATGCGCGCCGTCACCGGTAAGCCGATCAAGCTCATCGGCACGGGCGAGAAGGTCGATGCGCTGGAGGAGTTTCACCCGAGCCGCGTCGCCAACCGCATCCTCGGCATGGGCGACATCGTCTCGCTGGTCGAAAAGGCCGCCGAGAATTTCGACGCCGCGCAGGCCCAGCGCATGGCCGAGAAGATGCGCAAGGGCAAGTTCGACCTGGAAGACCTGCGCGATCAGCTGGCCCAGATGGAGAAGATCGGCGGCCTCTCCGGCATGATGGGCATGCTGCCGGGCGTCGCCAAGATGAAGTCGCAGCTTGAGAATGCGAACCTCGACGACCGGATCATCAAGCGCCAGCGCGCCATCATCGATTCCATGACCCCGGCCGAGCGCCGCAATCCGGATATTCTGAAAGCCTCGCGCAAGAAGCGCATCGCGGCGGGTGCCGGCGCTAAGGTCGAGGAGATCAACAAGCTCCTGAAGATGCACCGCCAGATGGCCGACGTCATGAAGATGATGGGCGGCGGCAAGGCGAAGGGCATGGCGGGCGCGCTCGGCAAGATGTTTGGCATCGGCGGCGGCGGCATGCCCCAGCCGACGCCGGAGCAGATCGAGGCTCTGCAGAAGCAGATGGGCGGCAAGCTGCCCGATTTCCCCGGCGGCGCCGGTGGCGCTCTGCCGCCCATGCCCAAGGGCGTGCCGGGCCTGCCGGGTCTCAGCGCCGGCAAGATTCCGGGGCTTCCCGGGATCGGCGGCTTCCCATTCGGGAAGAAAAAATGAGTTTCGTCATTCCCGCCCAGGCGGGGATGACATGAAGGCAAGTTTGATCACAGGACACCAAAAGGAGTTTCCCATGTCCCTGAAGATCCGTCTCACCCGTGGTGGTGCGAAGAAGCGTCCCTACTACCGCATCGTCGTGGCCGATTCGCGCTCCCCGCGCGATGGCCGCTTCATCGAGAAGGTCGGCACCTACGACCCGATGAAGCCGAAGGACGACGCCGGCCGCGTCGTTCTCGAGACCGAGAAGATCCAGGCCTGGCTCGCCAAGGGCGCCCAGCCGACCGACCGCGTCCTGCGCTTCCTCGATGCCGCCGGCCTCCTGAAGCGTCCGGCCCGCAACAACCCGCAGAAGGCCGTCCCGGGCAAGAAGGCCCAGGAGCGCGCTGCCGAGAAGGCCGCTGCGGCCGAGGCTGCCGGCGGCGAAGCCGCGTAAGCACCATGACAAGGGGGCGCAACCCATCCTCCCCTCGAGGGGGAGGGTCGACGCTGCGTGAGCAGCGGCGGGGCGGGGTGGAAACACCCCGTTCTGCAAGGTCGCGCCTCCACCCCACCCCGGACCTGCGGTCCGACCCTCCCCCTCGAGGGGAGGGTGTTCGCAGCGTCCAGCACAGTGATAATCTCGTTCTCGTGGGCGAGTTCGGTCGCGCCCATGGCCTCAAGGGCGAGGTGCGGCTGAAATCCCATACGAGCGATCCGCAGGCGATCGCCGGTTACAAGCCGCTGATCGCATCGAACGGCAAAACCTATTCTCTCAAGAATGTGCGGCCCGGCGCCGCGCCCGACCTTCTCATCGCGATCGTCGACGGCGTGACGACGCGCGAGGCATCCGAAGCGCTCAACCGCGTGCAGCTTTACGTCGAGCGCGACAGGCTTCCGCCGCCCGACGAAGAAGACGAATTCCTGCTGGCGGACCTGATCGGCCTCTCCGTCCACACCGAAGCCGGCGAGATCATAGGTACCGTGGTCGACGTGCCCAATTACGGCGGCGGCGACCTTCTCGAAATCGCGCCTGCGCAGAAAGGCCCGACGGCGCTTCTTCCGTTCACCAAGGCCTTCGTGCCGACAATCGATCTGAGGGCCAAGCGCATCGTGGCCAATCCGCCGGACGACCTGTTCGAGCCGGCAAAATCCGCACCCGATTCCGAGGACAAAGCGTGAGTTTTTCCGCCACTATTCTCACCCTGTATCCCGACATGTTTCCAGGTCCGCTCGGCATGTCCCTGTCGGGCGATGCGCTCGCGCGGGGCGTATGGTCGCTTGCGGCGAAGAACATCCGCGACCATGGCCTTGGCCGCCACCGCACGGTGGACGATACGCCGGCGGGCGGCGGCCCCGGCATGGTCATCCGCTGCGACGTGCTGGCCGCTGCCATCGACGCCAATGTTCCGGCCGACGATCCGCGGCCAAAACTGCTCATGAGCCCGCGCGGCAGGCCGTTGACACAAGGCTATGCGCGCGAGCTCGCGGCCGGCCCCGGCGTCGTCATCGTCTGCGGCCGGTTCGAGGGCGTGGACGAGCGCGTGATCGAAGCGCGGGGACTGCAAGAGGTCTCCATCGGCGATTACGTGCTGTCCGGCGGCGAGATGGCCGCGATGATCGTGCTCGACGCCTGCGTGCGGCTTCTGCCCGGCGTCATGGGCAAGGAAGCCTCCGGCACCGAGGAGAGCTTCGAATCGAACCGCCTCGAATATCCCCATTACACACGCCCCCGCGAATGGGAGGGCCGGCCCATCCCGGACGTGCTGCTCTCCGGCAACCATGCCATGATCGAGCGCTGGCGCCGCGAGGAATCGGAACGCATCACGCGCGAGCGGCGGCCGGATCTGCTGGAGCGGTAGGGCACTTCTGCTGCGCGATGCATCGCGCAGGAACAGCGGGCCTGACGATGGAACGCCGGCTGCGGCAGCAGGTTTAACGCAGCGGGGCTCTCGATCATGGGAGATCGACATGATCAGCCGCATCATTCTCGGTACGACGCTCGCGTTCATCTCCGCCGGCTCGGGTTTTGCAGGGCCATGCACCCAGCGGCTCGCCGATCTGGAGAAATCCATTTCGGCCAGGCAGGAGGGTGCCGGACCGACATTGGATGCCCCCGCAACCACAGGCTCGGCGGTGCAGGGTCCATCTCCCTCAGGGCAGGCCATGACGGCTCAGAGCCAGGGTCACAATCAGGCCATGCAGATGATCCAGCAGGCCAAGCAGCTCGACCTGCAGGGCAAGGAAGCCGAATGCATGGACATGGCGACCAGGATCGGCGCCATGGCTCCTCCGGCCTCCAAGTAACGCCAAGTGCATTCAGGCTGGAGATAACGCTCTGCCGCTGGTTTGAAGCACAGCGGCATTGCGGTCCATGGGCATGTGTGCACCGCTTTGCCCGAACTCATTCAAGACAGTCAGGCGGACATTTCGATGGTGCAGGGTTTCGAGCATGTGGGCATGACCAGCGGCGATCTCGACAGGACCATTGCGTTCTATTGCGGCCTGCTGGGGCTGAAGGAGATCCTGGTCAAACGCACAGGCGAGGGCGGGCGCATCGCGTTTCTTGAGACCGGCGGCGTCATGCTCGAAATCGTCGAGCCGGCCACGCCGATCCGGAGTCCGGCCCGCGAGGTTCCCGTCACCGAGGCCGGCATCCGTCATATCACCTTCCGGGTCGACGACGTCGAGGCGATCTACGAAAAGCTTCGTTCGGCCGGCGTGGAATTCACCGTGCCGCCGCGCAAGGCCGCGAATGCCGAACTGATCCGCAAGGTCGCGTTCTGCAGAGATCCTGACGGCATCATCGTCGAGTTCCTGGAGCGCGTATGACCGTCACGCGGGCGTAGGGCTTGCTGTGAGTCTCGCCCCGAAGGTCTTCAGATACTTCATGCCCGTATCGCACATTACTGTGACGATGGTGGCATCCGGCCCCAGCCGTTCGGCGAGCCGCAAGGCCGCGACCACATTGACGCCGGTCGACGTACCGGCGAACAGGCCTTCCTCGCGGGCAAGCCGAAACGCCATGGCCGTGGCCTCTTCGGTCGACACGCGCTCGATCTCGTCGGCGATATCGTTCTGCCAGAGCGGCACCACGTAGCCCGCGCCGATGCCGTCGATCTTGTGAGCACCTGATGGACCACCCGACAGGACCGGGGATTCCGCAGGCTCGACGGCGACGATCTTCAGCATGTCGCGATGGCGCCGCAGGCCTTCGGAAATGCCGCGCAGGGACGCCGCCGTTCCGACGCTCTGCACGAAGGCGTCGACCCGGCCGTCCGTCTGCCGCCAGATCTCGTCGGCCATCCGGTGATAGGCGGCGATCTGGTCGCGATTCTTCATCTGGTCGGTCCAGAACGATCCCTTTGCCTCCGCGATGATGCGGGCCTCTTCGATCATGTCCTTCGTCAGCTTCTCGGTCATGCGCCCGCCGTCGCTCGGCACGATATGCAGCCTCGCGCCAAGGAGCGCCATGTGGTCGCGCTTCTCCTGGGCAAAGGCATCGGAGGTCACGATATCGAGCGGGTATCCCTTCACGGCGCAGACCAGCGAGAGGGATACCCCGGTGCTGCCGCCGGTATATTCGACCACCGTGCCTCCCGGCTCAAGGCGCCCGTCCGCCTCCGCGGCCTCGATCATGGCGAGCGCCATCCGGTCCTTCAGGCTGCCGGTGGGATTCTCGTTCTCCAGCTTCAGCAGGATGCGGGCGCCGTTCGCCGGGCGGATGTTGCGCAGGGCGATGAGGGAGGTGTGGCCGATCCGGTCGAGAATGGTGTGGGGGTGTGCGGTCATGGGCCTTGTCCTGAACGCCGCTTCGTTAAGCTGGGACGGGTCACCTGTCAGGTCCGGAATCCGGACTTCTGTTGCGGTCACGGTCATGCTAGCGCTGGTCCATGGCAGATTACGGTCAATTCTGTTCCGTTGCGCGCGCCCATGAGGCCATCGGCGGGCGCTGGACCCTTCTCGTGGTGCGCGAGCTGCTGTGCGGCAGCCGACGTTTCAACGATATCCGCCGCGGCATCCCGCGCATCTCCCGCACCATGCTCTCGGAGCGCCTGCAGGGACTGGTCCATGTGGGAGTCGTCATGCGCATCGAGGGCAACCAGGGGCCTGAATATGCCTTAACGGAAGCGGGTCGGGAGCTGATGGCCATCGTCGGTGCCCTCGGCACCTGGGGGCAGCGCTGGCTGCCGCGTCGGGCCGAGGCCGAGGATCTCGACCTTGAGCCCCTTCTCGTCGACATGGAACGGCGCGTTCGAACGGAGGTTCTGCCGGATGAACCCATGGTCGTCCGCTTCGAGATCGAGGGGCAGCGCCAGCCGCGCTTTCTCCTGCTGAAAGTGGCCGACGTCTCGCTCTGCGGCCGGAATCCCGGCTTTCCCGAGCCGCTCTGCGTGCGCGGGCTTCTCCCTGCCCTGGTCGCCTGGTGGCGGGGCGATGTGACCTTTGCCGAGGCGCAGCGGATGGGGCTCAAGGTGGAAGGCCCCCAGGCGCTCGCGCGAGCCTTTCCGGACTGGTTCGAGCGGTATCTGTTCGCCGAGGTTGCCCCTGCGGTCCCGGCCTAGGAGGCCGTCATCCGGTTGGCTGCCGTGAAAGGCTCGACAATCCTCCCGATCTCCTGTATAGGCGCGGCCTCAACTTAAAACAGGACGCCGAAATCCCGCGGGTTTTGAGATCGCTCAGGGCCACGCAACGGCAGGAGTACCACGATGAACCTCATTCAGCAGCTCGAGCAGGAGCAGATTGCCAAGCTCGCCAAGACCATTCCCGACTTCCAGCCCGGCGATACCGTCATCGTCAACGTGAAGGTGAAGGAAGGCGAGCGTACCCGCGTGCAGGCCTATGAAGGCGTCTGCATCGCCCGTTCCGGTGGCGGCCTCCAAGAGAGCTTCACGGTCCGCAAGATCTCCTACGGCGAAGGCGTCGAGCGCGTGTTCCCGGTCTATTCGCCGAACGTCGAATCCATCAAGGTCGTGCGCCGCGGCGCCGTCCGCCGCGCCAAGCTGTACTACCTGCGCGACCGTCGCGGTAAGTCGGCCCGTATCGCCGAGCGCGCCGAGAAGAAGACTGCGGCCCCGGCTGCCGCCGAGTAAGCCCTGTCTCATCGGCAGAATTCACGAAGGCGCGGTTCAGACCGCGCCTTTTTGCTGAAAAGACCCTCCGGCTGGACTCAGCCTGAGCGCGACAAAAATATAATTGCGTGTCCTCTGCCTTCTGCTATGCGATCGTTTCAAGGCCCTGTGCGCTCAGGACATCTTCCCGTTCGCGCGCGAGGCCGCTAAACACGCCAGACCACCATTTTCGACCGTTGGAAGAGACCTATGGCCAAGCCCCGCACCCTCTATGACAAGATCTGGGACGACCACGTCGTCGATCAGCAGGATGACGGGACGTGCCTTCTCTACATCGACCGTCACCTCGTCCATGAAGTGACCAGCCCCCAGGCCTTCGAGGGCCTGCGCATGACCGGCCGCAAGGTGCGCCAGCCGCAGAAGACCCTGGCCGTGGTCGACCACAACGTGCCGACTTCCGACCGGTCGCACGGCATCGAGGATCCCGAGGCCGCGACCCAGGTCGCCGCTCTCGCCCAGAACGCCAAGGAATTCGGCGTCGAGTACTACAACGAGCTCGACACCCGTCAGGGCATCGTCCACGTGGTGGGGCCCGAGCAGGGCTTCACCCTGCCGGGCATGACCATCGTGTGCGGCGACAGCCACACCTCGACCCACGGCGCCTTCGGGTCGCTCGCCCACGGCATCGGCACCTCCGAGGTCGAGCACGTGCTCGCCACCCAGACGCTGATCCAGAAGAAGGCCAAGAACATGCGCGTGACCGTGGACGGGCAGCTGCCCCCCGGCGTCACCGCGAAGGACATCATCCTGGCCATCATCGGCGAGATCGGCACCGCCGGCGGCACCGGCCACGTGATCGAATATGCGGGCGAGGCCATCCGGTCCCTGTCGATGGAAGGCCGCATGACGATCTGCAACATGTCGATCGAGGGCGGTGCCCGGGCCGGCATGGTGGCCCCCGACGAGAAGACCTACGCCTACCTGAAGGACCGCCCGAAGGCCCCCAAGGACGAGGCCTGGGACGCGGCCGTCCGCTACTGGGAAAGCCTTCGCACGGACGAAGGCGCTTTCTTCGACACGGAGATCCGGCTCGATGCCGCCAATCTGCCGCCCATCGTCACTTGGGGCACGAGCCCTGAGGACGTGGTGTCGGTCGCCGGCGTGGTGCCGAACCCGGACGATATCCAGGACGAGAACAAGCGCCGCTCCAAGTGGCGGGCGCTCGAATATATGGGTCTCACGCCGGGCACGAAGATCACCGACATCACCCTCGACCGCGTCTTCATCGGCTCCTGCACCAACGGCCGCATCGAGGACCTGCGGGCCGTCGCCAAGGTGGTCGAGGGCAAGCGTGTGGCCGAGAGCGTCAGCGCCATGATCGTGCCGGGCTCCGGCATCGTGAAGATGCAGGCCGAGGCCGAGGGGCTGGACAGGATCTTCAAGGAAGCCGGCTTCGACTGGCGCGAGCCCGGCTGCTCCATGTGCCTGGCCATGAACGCCGACCGCCTCGCGCCCCACGAGCGCTGCGCATCCACATCGAACCGCAACTTCGAGGGCCGTCAGGGCTTCAAGGGCCGCACCCACCTCGTGTCGCCCGCCATGGCGGCGGCGGCGGCGATTGCCGGCCGGTTCGTGGACATCCGCAGCTTCGGCTGATCTGTATCGGCTGCCAAACGAAAAGGCCGCGTCTCGCCCGAGACGCGGCCTTTTCGTTGGAACGCGAGACGCCTAGTCGATGTAGCCGCGACGGCCGGCGACGATCTGGCGGCAGCGCTCGACCGGACGGCGGACGACCACGCCGTTCCGGCGGACGCGCTCCTCCATGACCGTACGGCAGACGGTGCGGGACCGGGCCGGACGCACGACGCGGCGCTCGACGACCCGCTCGCGGTAGCCGTCCCGATAACCGTGGCCGTAATGCCGTTCCTGGGCCACGCGGACGCCCGACGGGCCGATCCGCACGTCAACGCCCTGGGCCGATGCCGCTCCGGCACCGAGAACCACCAGCCCGGCCGCAGCCAGGATACCAAATACCTTACGCATTGTTGCCTCGTCCAATTTTGACAGTTCGGGCCTGTTAACGGCCAAGCGTGCGAGACGTTCCGTTGCGAAGATGCGTTCCGATCGCCATGGTAAAGCAACGGTAAAGAGTTCGGAGGAGGGATTCATGAGCGACCAGGACCGGGAAGCCCGCGAGGCTCGCGAGGCGCTGGAGCGCGTCCAGAGGGACACGGACACCCTCGGCTCCTCGGCCCTCGCCCGCATGGGCCGGCGCGCCGGCGAGCATTTCGGCGCCAGGGACGCCATCGGGGCGGGGGAGGACGGCAGGACCGACCCGATCGAGCTCTGGGGGCGACGCATCGGGCGGGTCTTGTCGCTCGTCGGGGTAGTGATTTTGGTCATCTGGCTTCTGGTTCAGCTGAGGATCCTCTGACCCCATGACTGCTCTTGC
This sequence comes from Microvirga sp. 2MCAF35, assembly GCF_052115545.1. Classification (NCBI taxonomy): domain Bacteria; kingdom Pseudomonadati; phylum Pseudomonadota; class Alphaproteobacteria; order Hyphomicrobiales; family Methylobacteriaceae; genus Microvirga; species Microvirga sp. 2MCAF35. Next base: position 29,416 of record NZ_JBFRGW010000008.1, on the reverse strand, counting down.
CGATCTGCAAGCCCCCACCCTCGACGATCTCGAAATCCTGGCGCGGGACGCCTATGCCCGCCTGCCGGAGGAGTTCCGCCAGCTCTGTGAGGGCGTTGTGATCCGGGTCGAGGATTTCCCCGACGACGAGACCCAGCGGGAGATGGGCTGCGAGACGCCCTTCGATCTCCTCGGCCTCTTTCGCGGCATCGGCTTGGCGCAGGGCGGCAGCATGATGCAGACGGGCCAGTTCCCCAACATGGTCTGGCTCTACCGCCGTCCGATCCTCGATTACTGGGCCGAGCACGAGGAAAGTCTCGGTAGTCTCGTCACCCATGTGCTGGTCCACGAGATCGGCCACCATTTCGGCCTCTCCGACGAGGACATGGAAGCCATCGAGGCGGCCGCTGGGTGATCCCTTTCCCTGTCTTCACTAGGTTATCGTATGGATCAGGCAATTCCTCACTTCACCCCACAGGTCGTGGCGGCGCTCAATGAAATAGCGAACTTCTTGGCCTTAAATGACTTCGGTCCGAGGGGGAGCGACAAGCTGCCTAAAGATATTGCGGCATGGCCCATCGATTGTGCCATCCTGGCGGGCAATTGCGTTCTCGAGACTGCTGAAGGTGCTTTTCGCTTCATGAGAAGCGGAAGCTGTCAAAGGCTGCTGATCTCGGGCGGGATCGGACATGCGACCGAAGATTTGCGCCGGAAGGTGGCCGCCCACCCTATCTATCAGACCGTAACCGCGGAGGGACGAGCCGAAGCTCACATCCTTGCGGACATTGGATTGAAGTTCTGGGGCATCGATCGTTTAGATCTTCTCATCGAACCGGATTCGACCAACAGTGGCGAAAACGCCAGATTCTCTCGCAGGCTGATTGAGTATTCCTGCCAGTCCGTAAAGACCATCCTGCTCATCCAGGATCCGACTATGCAGCGACGGGCGGATGCCACGTTCCGTCACACATGGGGCGACCGACCTGATGTTTCATTACTCAATTGGCCTACTTTCATACCCCGCGTCCATCTGGCTGAAGGGGAACTACGGTTCGATCTGAGCGGGATTTCTGGACTCTGGTCCATGGAACGTTTTCTTGCGCTTATCATGGGAGAAGTTCCTCGATTGCGGGACGATCCCTACGGATACGGCCCGAAGGGGAAGGGATTCATCGCCCACGTCGATATTCCGGAACACATCGAAACGGCCTACGCGCAGTTGCAGGAAGCAGTGGTCGAAAGCTTTGGGAGCCGTTTGAGCATGCCGCGACCATCGTTGGCCTAGCCGTCTCCAAAACCCTTTGCTATGAGGCATCGGACAGCGGCCCGGCTGCCGCCTTCAGGGAATTGAGGACCATGGACAAGTTCACCGTGCTGGAAAGCGTCGCGGCGCCGCTGCGGATCATCAATATCGATACCGATATGATCATCCCCAAGCAGTACCTGAAGACAATCAAGCGCACCGGGCTCGGCACGGGTCTCTTCTCGGAGATGCGCTATCGCGAGGACGGTTCGGAGAACCCGGATTTCGTGCTCAACCAGCCGGCCTACCGCAATGCCCAGATCCTGGTGGCGGGCGATAATTTCGGCTGCGGCTCCTCCCGCGAGCATGCCCCTTGGGCGCTGCTCGATTTCGGCATCCGCTGCGTGATCTCCACCAGCTTCGCCGACATCTTCTACAACAACTGTTTTCAGAACGGCATCCTGCCGATCAAGGTCTCAGCCGAAGACCTGGAAAAGCTCTTCGACGATGCTGAGCGCGGCGCCAACGCGACCCTGACCATTGATCTGGAGAACCAGGAGATCCGCGGTCCCGACGGCGGCACGGTCAAGTTCGACATCGACCCGTTCAAGAAGCACTGCATGCTCAACGGCCTCGATGGCATCGGCCTGACCATGGAAAAGGGCAGCGCCATCGACAGCTTCGAGAAGAAGCTGTCCGAGCGCGCCTGGGCGTGATCGTTTCCCGGAGCGCCGGGGTGGACGGCGCTCGATCCGACAGGAAGCGTCGATGACACAGAGCAAGCCCCGGATTCTCAACCGCGCCGACTGGGCGACCCATCCCAACCTGTTCTGGAAGGGCCATGTGGAGGGACATACCCTCGGCACCGGCGTGACCGTGCTCTTCTACTCCACGGAAGAAGTCGGCGGTGGACCGAAATGGCACGTTCACCCCTATGACGAGATCTTCATCATCCGTGAGGGGCGGGCGCTCTTCACCGTGGGCGACGAGCGTTTCGAATGCGAAACGGGGCAGATCGTCTTCGGGCCGGCGGGTATTCCGCACAAGTTCGTCAATCTCGGTCCCGGCCGTCTCGAGACCACCGACATCCATGTCAGCGACCGTTGGATCCAAACGGATCTGCCCGACCCCAAACCCGGCTGAACCGGAGCGGTCGGACAGAGCTGGCGTTGACGGACCCAGCGCGAGGGCGCGATCTAACGAAAGCGTGAGGAGCGGCCCCGTTTCCATAAGATTAACCAAATTGCCTGCAAGGTCGCGGGCATGAAACGCATTATTGTTCCCGCGCTCCTCGGCCTCGCTTCCTTGACGATGGCCGCCCCGGTCTCGGCCCAGGCGAATTTCGCCTCCTGCCTGTCCAGCCTGCGCAGCCAGGCCGCCGCCAAGGGCATTTCCGGCCAGGCTTTCGACGTCGCGACCCGCGGCGTCACGCCGGATCTGACGATCCTCGATCTCATGAACAACCAGCCCGAGTTCAAGACGCCGATCTGGGATTACCTGTCGGCGCTGGTCGACGAGGAACGGGTGCAGGATGGCCGCGCGGCCATGCGTCAATGGGGGCAGGCACTCGCCTCCGCCGAGGCGCGCTTCGGCGTCGACCGTCATGCGATTGCCGGCGTGTGGGGCGTGGAATCGAATTTCGGCAAGGATATCGGCGGGCGTCCGCTGATCCAGTCCCTATCGACGCTCGTCTGCTATGCGCCGCGCCGCAACGATTACTTCAAGGGCGAGCTGATGGCCACCCTGAAGATCGTGCAGGACGGGGACATCAACCCGGCCAATCTGCGCGGCTCCTGGGCCGGCGCTTTCGGCCATACCCAGTTCATGCCCTCGACCTTCCAGCGCCTCGCCGTCGACGGCGACGGGGACGGGCGTCGCGACATCATGAATTCCGTTCCCGACGCGGTTCACTCGACAGCGAACTTCCTCAAGAAGGCCGGCTGGGTGAACGGCCTGCCCTGGGGCTACGAGGTGCAGCTGCCGCAGAACTTCAACGCGGGCCTCGCCGGGCGCAAGAACAAGAAGCCGCTCGCCACCTGGGCCGCCATGGGCGTGCGCCGCGTCGACGGGCGTCCCCTGTCGGGCAATTACGCGGCCGGCATCATCATCCCGGCCGGCATCAACGGTCCGGCCTTTCTCGTCACCAAGAACTTCGATGCGGTCTATTCCTACAATGCGGCCGAATCCTACGGTCTCGCCATCGCGCTGCTGGGGGACCGCCTGAAAGGCCTGTCCGGCATCCAGGCCGCCTGGCCGACCGACGATCCGCCCCTGTCCCGTGCCCAGCGCCGCGAGCTCCAGCAGCTCCTGACCGCCCGGGGCTACGATGTGGGCGAGCCGGATGGAAAGATCGGCGCCAAGACCCGCGAGGCCATCAAGGACGTGGAGCGCCGCATCGGCCTCGAGCCGCGCGGCCGGCCGGGCGGCAAGGTGCTAGAGGCGCTGCGGGGCTAAAACCCGCTCAACCTAATGGTCTCCTTCGGCCAGTTGCAGCGCGATGAGTTTGGGATTGTACTGACTCCATGCTCATCGCCCTTCTCACCGACATTCACGGCAACCGCGAGGCTCTGTCGGCCTGTCTCGCCCACGCGCGCCTACTCCATGTCGATCGTTTCGTCTTTCTCGGTGATTATGTCGGCTACGGGGCCGATCCGGCCTGGGTGGTCGATGCGGTGAGGGGACTCGTGGACCAGGGTGCCGTGGCGCTTCTCGGCAATCACGACGCGGCCATCGACGGTTCCGATCAGGATATGAACAGCATCGCCCAGGAGGCGATCCGCTGGACCCGCACTCAGCTCGGGTCGGAGCAGCGCCGGTTCCTGGCCGGCCTTCCCCTCACACACGAGGAGGGGAGCGTTCTCTATGTCCATGCCAACGGCTACGCCCCCCGTAGCTGGGACTACATGTCGGGTCCCCTGGAGGCGGTCCGGCATTTCAGCCGGGTCGACGCCCACATCACCTTCTGCGGGCATGTGCATGTGCCGATGCTCTACCACATGAGCACCACGGCCAAGGTCGGCACATTCGCCCCGGTCGCCAACAACGACATCCCGCTTCTCCCTACGCGCACCTGGCTCGCGGTGATCGGCGCCGTCGGGCAGCCGCGGGACGGGGTTGCGGCGGCGAACTACGCGGTCTTCGACACTGCACGCCAGACCCTGCGCTATCTTCGTGTGCCCTACGATACGGCCACCGCGGCCCGAAAGGTGCGCGAGGCGGGACTGCCGGAAAAGCTGGCGCTTCGCCTCGAACAGGGCCGCTGACGCATGCGCTGGCGCCTGAATCCCGGCATGGTGATCGACGGGTTCGAGCTGCAGGAGAATCTCGGCACCGGCGGCATGGCGCAGCTCTGGGCCGTGAGCCGCGAAGGCGATCCGACGCCGCTGATCATGAAGATCCCGATGCTGATCGACAGCGACGACCCGCTGCCCATCGTATGCTTCGAAACCGAACAGATGATCATGCCGCGCCTGTCGGGCCCGCACGCGCCCTGCTTCGTGGCGACCGGCCCGCTCGATCCCATGCCCTACATCGTCATGGAGCGCATTCCCGGCGAATCGCTCAAAAGCCGGCTCGACGAGGCTCCTCTACCCTGGTCCGAGGTCGTCGCCATCGGGGCCAAGGTGGCGCATGCCCTGCACGACCTCCATCGCCAGCACGTCATCCATCTCGACATCAAGCCCAGCAACGTGATGATCCGGAACACCGGCGAGGCGGTTCTGATCGATTACGGCTTCGCCCGGCACGAATACCTGCCCGATCTCCTGGTCGAGGAGTTCCGCGAGCCCTTCGGAACCACGCCCTACATGGCGCCGGAGCAGGTGCTGCAGGACAGGGCCGATCCGCGCAGCGATCTCTTCGCGCTTGGGGTGATGATGTATGTCTTCGTCACGGGCGAGCGCCCGTTCGGCAACCCGCGGGGCGGCCAGATCCGCCGCCGCCTCTGGCGCGATCCGGTGCCGCCCCGGGCACTCAATCCCGATTGCCCGCCTTGGCTGCAGGAGGTGATCCTACGCTGCCTGGAGGTCGACCCCGGCGAACGTTATGCGACGGCGGCCATGCTCGCCCTCGATCTGGAAAACCCGGATCAGGTTCGGCTCACCGAGCGCGCGGGGCGGCTGGAGCGGGACGGCGGCATGAAGACCTTCCGACGCTGGCTCAAGGCGCGCAGGGCACAACCGCTCGAAACGCCCGACATCGCCGGACACCTATCGCGGGCGCCCATCATCCTGGCCGCCATCGATCTCTCTCCGGGCAACGAGGATCTCGCCGAAGCCTTGCGGAAGATGGTCGGCCGCATCCTGTCCATCGAAGGCGAGGCACGCATCGCCTGCGTCAACATCCTGAAAACCTCGCGCATCGCCGTAGACATCCTGGAGGATCAGGAGGGCAACAGCCTCCATGTCCAGCGCCTCATCCAGCTCCGCCACTGGGGCGCGTCCCTCGACATTCCCCAGGAGCGGATCACCTGTAGCGTGCTGGAGGCCCCCGATCCGGCCTCCGCTCTCGTCGATTACGCCCGCCGCAACAATGTCGACCACATCGTGATCGGTGCTCGGGCCTCCTCGGCGCTCAGACGCTATCTCGGCAGCGTCTCGTCACAAGTGGTGGCCGAGGCGCCGTGTTCCGTCACGGTGGTCAGAACACCGAAGGACCGGCGCACGGAAAACGGCCGGGACGCCTCCGCCTAAGGGACGACGCGACAAAAGCTTGCCAAGGCGCACATTCGGTCCTTTAAGAGCCCTGCATTCGATCAAGACAGAACAGGGGCCCTCCCATGGCAACGCACAAGCTTCTCCTTCTCCCCGGCGACGGCATTGGTCCGGAGGTCATGCGTGAGATCGAGAAGATCGTGGGCTGGTTCCGCAAGCGCGGCGTCGGCTTCGAGACCGAGACGGATCTCGTCGGCGGCGCGGCCTATGATGCGCATGGCGTGTCGATCTCCGAAGCCGCCATGGACCGCGCTCAACAGGCCGATGCGGTGCTCTTCGGCGCCGTCGGTGGCGCGAAGTGGGACAGCGCGCCTTACGCGGCGCGCCCCGAAGCTGGCTTGCTGCGCCTGCGCAAGGAGCTGGGCCTCTTCGCCAATCTGCGTCCGGCGATCTGCTATCCGGCCCTGGCCGATGCCTCCTCGCTCAAGCGCGAGGTGGTGGAAGGCCTCGACATCATGATCGTGCGCGAGCTCACAGGCGGCGTCTATTTCGGCGAGCCAAAGGAGATCGTGACCCTGGAGGACGGCTCCCAGCGCGCCGTCGACACGCAGCTCTATCACACGCATGAGGTGGAGCGTATTGCGCGCGTCGCCTTCGATCTCGCCAGGAAGCGCCGCAACAAGGTCTCCTCGGCCGAAAAGTTCAACGTGATGAAGACCGGCGTATTCTGGCGCCAGGTCGTCACCCGCATTCACAAGGGCGAGTTCTCGGACGTGCAGCTCGAGCACGTGCTCGCCGACAACTGCGCCATGCAGCTCGTGCGCTGGCCGAAGCAGTTCGACGTGATCGTCACCGACAATCTCTTCGGCGACATCCTGTCGGACATTGCCGCCATGCTCACCGGCTCGCTCGGCATGCTGCCTTCCGCTTCCCTGGGCGCCGAGGATCCGGCCACCGGCCAGCGCAAGGCGCTCTATGAGCCGGTGCATGGCTCCGCGCCGGACATCGCCGGCAAGGGACTGGCCAACCCGATCGCCATGATCGGCTCCTTCGGCATGGCCCTGCGCTATTCCTTCGGCCTGCTCGACGAGGCGGATCGTCTGGACAAGGCCATCGCCAACGTGCTCGCCTCCGGCACGCGGACGAAGGACATCGCGGCTCCCGGCGCGAACGCAGTCGGCACCCAAGATGTGGGCGATGCCATCGTCAAGGAACTGGAAGCCCTCTCGTAGGGAAGCGAAAAGCCCCGGAGTGATCCGGGGCTCGTTCTCGAAGAGGTCAGCGGATGGAGCCTGTCGACTCGATGGTCGGACCGCCGAAGGTCGGGAATGGGTTGCGCGAGCCCACGAAGGGCCCGTTGGTGATTGGGTCGGGCAGAAGATCGAGGCCGAAACGACCACGGTTTGGTGCATAGTCCGGGCTGAGCAGATAGGCCTGCGTTTGCCCATAGCCGCTGATACCCGGATTAATGGATCCCACGGGAACCACTGGGCCCGGGTCCAGGAAGCTGCGAGGCTGGACCCTGAGGACAAGAGGGCGATTCCGGGTCTGCGCATCAGCCATCACCGAAAGGGATGTGAGCGCAGCCAGTGAAGCCAAACCCAGAAGTGCGATGCGGCGCATGGGTAAACCTCCAAGGAATGGCGCATTGACCTGCTGTTGTGCGCCGTCAACACATGCAAACACTGTCAGAACAAGGCGAGGCCGTTAAAATGGTTCCGTCTAAGCGTGACGTTCACCGCGAGGTGAGGAGGGCGACAGCCGATGCAGGATAAACCCAAGGTTGGTTTCGCACTATCGGCAAAAAAGGGTTTGAGTCTTCTGGGCGAGACTCCGCTGGTGGCCGAAACGCCTGAAGAGCTGCTCGATGACGAGACGACGCCGATCGCAAGGTTCTTCGTGCGCAACAACGGCCTTCTACCGCGGCCGGCGGACGATCCCGAAGCCTGGACCTTCACCATCGACGGCGAGGTGGAGCATCCGCTTCGCCTGACCCTGGCGGAACTCAAGAGCCGCTTCCCGCACAAGACCTTCCGCATGGTGCTCGAATGCGGCGGTAACGGGCGTTCCTTCTTCGAGCCCAAGGCCGAAGGCAATGCCTGGACGAATGGCGGCGCCGGCTGTGCCGAATGGACGGGTGTCTCGCTGGGCGACGTGCTGCGAGCGGCAGGCCTGAAGGACACGGGCCTGTTCACGGGACATTTCGGCGCCGATCCGGACAAGCATGGAAGCCACGAGCAACAGGCCATGTCGCGCGGCGTACCCATCGCCAAGGCCCTGGAGGAGCACACGCTCCTCGTCTGGGCCATGAACGGCGAGCCCTTGCCGTTCATTCATGGCGGGCCTCTTCGTCTCATCGTGCCGGGCTGGCCGGGCTCCTTGAGCCAGAAATGGCTCACGCGGGTCTGGATCCGCGACCGGGAGCATGATGGGCCGGGCATGACCGGCCTGTCCTACCGGCTGCCGGTCCATCCCTTGGCCCCGGGTGCGGACGGGCGAGGCGTGGAAACGCGGATCCTCGAATCGATGCCTGTGCGCAGCATCGTCACCGCACCGGCGGATGGCGGGCGCTATCCGGAAGGCACGCGCTCCATCGAGGTCCGAGGCGCCGCCTGGGCGGGCGACGATATGGTGGCTCGTGTCGATGTGACCCTCGATGGCGGTGCGACCTGGATCGAAGCGGCGATGACGCCGCCGCGCAACCGCTACGACTGGGTGCGCTGGCATGTATCGCTGCCCCTGATCGGCGACGGCTCTTACAAGATCTTTGCCCGGGCGACAGATTCACAAGGGCGCGCTCAGCCCTTCCACGCGGCCAATTGGAATCCGAACGGTTACGGCTGCAACGTCATGCACCAGGTGGCGATCACGGTCGGGCCGGAGGTCTGATGGCCGCGGCGGTGCGGGCGCCTTGCCCGCAGCCCTCCGTGCGCTTGCGCTCGGCTTGGGCGAAGACGGCTTTGAGGGAAGGGTTCGTGCCTCCCGCCAGCACGATGCCGTCGATGAAGCAGGCGAGCTGCGCCTCGTCCGGCGCGGAGGATCCGCACAGCCAGCCCTGGAAGCCGAATTCGGCGGCCGCATCCGGGAGGCGGAAGGCCTGACAGGTCTGCTCGCCTTTGTTCGCCAAAGTGAGAGGGGCCGCTTCCACGGGGCCGAACTTGGTCTCGATCATGCGGCTCTGGCCCTGATGCGCCACCGCGAGGCCCGAGCGTGCCGCCCGCCGAACGGTGTCGATGTAGAAGCTTCCTGCGGTCTCGGCCGTGCCCTGCACAAGGGTCACCTGCGCATAGCGGAAGTCCCCGAAGCGCCCGAGGACCAGAGTGTCTTCCCGGGCTCCGTTCGTATGCTCGCGCGCTTCCAACGTGATGGAACCGGACGCGCCGGTCAGCGCATAGGGCGCCGGGGAAGGCGGCAGGGGCCTCCAGGCCGGGGCAGGGGCAACCAGAACCGAGGAGGGAACCTCCTTCTGGTGCTCTGTCGGGCGCGTCGCCTGCTCCTGCTCAAGGGCGAAATAGACCAGACCGGCGATGCTGCAGGACGACATCAGGACGATGCGCAGCCAGGTCAAGGGCTTGCGGCGCAGGCGACGAGCGGGGCGTTCGTCGACCCATTCGGCGACATCGTCCTCATCCCATTCGGCATAAACCGCCCGCGCCATCGCTCGAACCAATCAACCCTGCTGATCACGTCATCACCATGTTCTACCGTGACACTGGCCAGGGTTCGAAAGGTTTTGCTAAGCAAGGTAAATCAAAGCTTAACAGGCTCGAGTGCCCTCATGTCCCCCATCGCCATTCGCCTTGCTACCCAGGAGGACGCTCCCGAGGTCGCCGCCTTGGTCCGGGCCCTGGACCTTTATTACGCCGGTCCGGAGGTCGCCCTGCCTCTCGAGCCGACCTTGGCCATGGTCGAGCGTTCCATGCGAGAGGCGGAAGGCACGCGCTATGCCCTTGCCTCTCGGGACGGCCAGCCAGTGGGCCTCGCCTGCTTCGCGGTGCTGCGGCCCGGCTTCAGGCTCTCAGGCCTACTCTTCGTCAAGGAACTCTTCGTCGACGAGCAAGCCCGCGGGCAGGCCGTGGGCGCCGGGCTCATGCGGTGGCTCGCCGATTACGCCCGTACCCATGGCCTCTCGCGGATCGACCTGACGACCGAAGGCACCAACATGCGGGCGCAGGCGTTCTACGAGCGTCTCGGAGGCGAACGGATGGACAAGGTGTTCTACCGCTTCAATCTCTCCACCGACGTGCTGTCGGAGGATTGAGGCGCTGCGATACCAAGGAAATGCTTGACGAAAGCGTGACTTTGGTGTGTTGCTGGCTGCGTATCGAAGCCCGGATCGGGCTTTTGGATGGACGATGGCAATGGCGCTGCTCACTCTCACGACGAGCAAAACGAAAACCGCCACGACGGCCGTGAAAACGACGGCCGAATAAGCCTCGTCGTCCCCGGTCCTCTCTCCCGTCGGGGCGAGAGGCAGCACCCGAATAGGGTTTTCACACTTCCGGGGAGAGCGACAACAGGAGAAGATCAATGGGTTTCAAGATCGCCGTCGTCGGTGCGACCGGCAATGTGGGCCGCGAGATGCTGAGCATCCTCGCCGAGCGGGCCTTCCCGGCCGACGAGGTGGTGGCGCTGGCCTCCCGCCGTAGCCAGGGGACGGAAGTTTCCTACGGCGACAAGACGCTCAAGACGAAGGCCCTCGACACCTTCGATTTCTCCGACGTCGATCTGTGCCTCATGTCCGCTGGCGGCGAGGTCTCCAAGGAATGGTCGCCCAGGATCGCCGCCCAGGGTGCGGTCGTGATCGACAACTCCTCGGCCTGGCGCTACGACCCCGAGGTGCCGCTGGTGGTGCCGGAGGTGAATGCCGAGGCGCTGCGCGACATCAAGAAAGGCATCGTCGCCAATCCGAACTGCTCCACCGCCCAGCTCGTCGTGGCCCTGAAGCCGCTCCATGACCGCGCCACCATCAAGCGCGTGGTCGTCGCCACCTACCAGTCCGTCTCCGGCGCCGGCAAGGACGGCATGGACGAGCTCGACCGCCAGACCAAGGCGCTCTATTCCCTGCAGGACGTGCAGGAGAAGAAGTTCCCCAAGCGCATCGCCTTCAACCTGATCCCGCACATCGACGTGTTCATGGAGGACGGGTACACGAAGGAAGAGTGGAAGATGATGGCCGAGACCAAGAAGATTCTCGACCCGAAGATCAAGCTCACCGCGACCTGCGTGCGTGTCCCGGTCTTCATCAGCCACTCGGAAGCGGTGAACGTGGAATTCGAGAACCCGATCACGGCCGACGAGGCGCGCGACATCCTGCGGGCGGCGCCCGGCATCATGGTGGTCGATAAGCGCGAGCCCGGTGGCTACATCACGCCCCACGAGGCGGCCGGCGAGGATGCCACCTATATCTCCCGCATCCGCGAGGACATCACGGTCGAGAACGGCCTGTCCTTCTGGTGCGTTTCCGATAACCTGCGCAAGGGCGCGGCGCTCAACGCCGTGCAGATCGCCGAAGCCATGGCCAATCGCGGCCTGCTGAAGCCGAAGAAGCAGGCAGCCTGACGATAACCGGCCGCCATTTGTCCCGTCGCAACGCGTGAATAGAAAGGGCCGCCATCGCATGCGATGGCGGCCCTTTTCATATCTGGGTGCAGCGGCTCCCCGGATTGATCCGATGCGCTACACGAAGAAGAAATCCTTGTAGGTGATGTCGCCGCCGGTTTTCTTGTTGGGGTCATAGGTGACGGTGGCGATCTCCAGGGCCTTCTGCTTCGTGCCTGAGCCGTCGGCATCGAAATAGAGCTTGTAGGTCTTTCCATTGACCTTCTTGGCGATGAAGAAGTCGTCCGCCTGCTTGGACTCGCCGAGGGCGAACCAGCCCTTCTTGATGGCGATGGGCTTGTCGAGCGAGGCGCTCTTGCCCTTCAGGTGCTTGGCGATGGCCGCATTGCTGAAGGCCGCATCGTCGAAGTAGAACGCATCGTACTTGGCCTGGAAGTCCTTCACCTTGTCGATGTGCTGCTTGTAGCTGCTCTTGGTCACCTTGAAATCGAACAGGAAGGCATCCTTGTTCGGGTCCGTCTTCGAGTATTTGCCACCCGTGAGCGTGTCCTTGCCGGCGCCGCCCGAGAGGATGTCGTTGCCAGCATCGCCCGAGAGGATGTCGTTGCCCGCTCCGCCGAACAGGCGGTCATTGCCGAGATTGCCGGAGAGCGCATCGTTCAAGGCGCCGCCGTAGAACACGTCGTTGGCGGTTGAGCCGGCCGTAAATTCGGGATTCCAGTCGATCACGCCGATAGCGATGTCCTTGATGAAGGACGCTCCCGCGCTGTCGGTCACCCGCACTTTGACCGTGTGCGATTGCGCCTGCTCGAAATCGAGCAGGAATCCGTTGTCCACCACGAGATCGTGCCCGTTGACGATCTTGAAGCGACCGCCGGCAGAGTCGACGAGGTCATAGGTGAATGTTTCACCGTCATCCTGGTCGGCGGCGCCCAGGGTGCCCACGAAGTCGCCGGTCGCAGACAATTCGCGGATGCCAGCGTTCGACAGCGTCACATCGGACGGAGCGTGATTGATCGGCTTGACCGTCAAATCGACCTGCTTCGTGACAGTCAGGGTCGGATCGCTCTGATCCGTGATCTTGACGAAGACCTGAACGACGGTCGGAGCGAGCACATCGGGCAGGCCGCCGGAGCCGACCTTGATCGCCCCGTTCGGATCCACCGTGAAGGTGTCGCCCGTATAGGCAGTTCCGTCGCCATTCACGAGAGCGTAGGAATAGGTGCGGAAAGCAGACCGCGTGTCCGGGTCGATCACGCCCTGGAGGGTCGCCACCGTGGTGCCGGCCTGGGCATCCTTCGCCACCGCATTGACCGCGTAGGTCGCACCGGTCGGTGCCTCGTTCACGTCCTTCAGATAGACCTTGATGGTCGTGCTGGCCGAGGTCAGTCCGTTCGGGCCACTCTCGCGGGCGCGGACCACCACCTCGAAGTATTTCTTCTCGTTGGGCGTGTTGGCATTCTCCGTTTGAAGCCCGATATTCCCGGCCTCGTAATTGGCATCGCCGGCGAAGGAGATGACGCCGGTATCCGGGTCGATGGAGAACAGGTTGCCCGGATTGCTGACGAGTTCGTAGGACAGCGTCGTGCCGCCGAAATGATCGTCGTTGGACTGGATCGTTGCCACCATCGCGACCGGCCCGCCGTTTTCGACGAGTTCCGTCACGGTGTTCTGAACGACGATCGGCTTCGTCGGCGCGGCGTTGTCGGCATCGGGCGTTACGGTGATCCGGAAATCCTTGTAGGTCGAGACCGACCCGGGGCCGCCGTTCTTGTCTGTGACCTTGAGAGTGATCGTGTAGGTCTCGGCTTTCGTGATGTCCGTGAGGGCTGCCACCTTCAACTGGCCGTTCTCGATCTTGAACCGCCCGCCCGCATTGCCGGCGCCGCTCGTGCCGCCCTGGCCAGAATTGTCGAAGGCGAAGATGAGATCGCTGTCGCCGTCCGGATCGGTCGCATGCAGCGTGCCGAGCACGGTGCCGTCCGGAGCCGTCTTGCCGATGGTGGTCAAGCCATCGAGGAAGAAGTTGGTGGGCGCTTCGTTCACGTTGTTGACGTAGACCTTGATAGGCGTCTCCACCGACGACCAATTGGTAAGGGTCTCCGTCGCCTTCACGGTCAGGAGATAGAACTTGCGTTCCAGCGCCGTACCGGGGTTCTCGACCTGGAGATCCGGATCGGAGCTGCCGGCCTCATAGTCCACGGCACCCACCAGAGTGATGACGCCGCTTGCGGCATCGATGGCGAATTTGCTGCCGGGGTTGGACACGAGCGAATAGGTGGCGGCGCCGGCCGAGAGACCCGGCGACTGCACGCTTGCGACCACGGTGAACGGGGCCGCGTTCTCGTTGATCGGACTCACGGAACTTTGCGTGATCGGAGCACCAGGAGCCTGGGTCGGCAGCGCAATGGTGCCGTCCGCGAAGCTCAGGAACTCCATGTTCCTGAGCGTATCCGTGCCGTCGCGACCATCCATGTTGTCCATGACGGTGAGCGTGCCGTTGGCGTTACGGGCGATCGTGTACTGCGACAGGAGACCGGAGAACACGGCCGTGTCCTGGCCTGCGCCGCCGTCGATCAGATCGTCGCCCGCACCGCCCGCGATGCGGTTGTCGCCGGCATTGCCGGCGATCGCATTCGCCTGTGCATTGCCGGTGCCGTTGAGATGGCCGGTGCCGGTGAGGACGAGGTTCTCCACGTTCTCGCCGAGCGCATAGGACACGGAGGCCCGCACCGTATCGGTTCCCTCGCCGGTCGCTTCGGTCACAACGTCGTTCACGTCGTCGACGATGTAAGTGTCGTTGCCGTCGCTGCCGGTCAGAACGTCGGCACCGGCTCCGCCGTCGAGAAGGTTGTTTCCTGCATTGCCGGTGATCGCATTGGACAGGGCGTTGCCGATGCCGCTGAGATCGTCCGTTCCAGTGAGGACGAGGTTCTCCATGTTGGCGCCGAGTGCATAGGAAAGGGAGGCCCGCACCGTATCGGTGCCCTCACCGGCCCGCTCCACCACCATGTCGCCGGCATGATCGACGATGTAGGTGTCGTTGCCCTCGCCGCCGGACAGAATGTCGGCACCCGTGCCGCCGTCGAGCATATTGCTTCCCGCATTGCCGGTGATCGCATTCGCCAGCGCGTTGCCGGTGCCCGCGATATTGCCGGTGCCGGTGAGGACGAGGTTCTCCACGTTGTCGGTGAGCGTATACGACACCAAAGCGCGCACCGTATCGGTGCCTTCGCCCGCCTCTTCGTCGACGATGTCGGCGGCATCGTCGACGACGTAGGTGTCGTTGCCGAGCCCGCCCTCGAGTTCGTCGGCCCCTTCGCCGCCGTCGAGCACGTTGTCGCCGGCATTGCCGATGATGCTGTTGGAGAGTTCGTTGCCGGTGCCGTTGATGCTGTCGCTGCCGATGAGGATCAGGTTTTCGACATTCGCGCCGAGCACGTAGGAAATCGACGCGCGGACGAGATCGGTCCCTTCATCCGCGTCCTCGATCACGATGTCGTTCACATGGTCGACCACGTAGGTGTCGTCGTCTGCGCCACCAGCCAGGAGATCGGCGCCGTCGCCACCGTCAAGATAATCGATGCCGACGCCGCCGATGAGCCTGTCATCTCCACCTTCGCCGAAAAGCGAATCGTTGCCGGCATTGCCGACCAGCGTCTCGACGCCGTCGCCGCCATAGGCCATGTCGTTTCCGGCGCCGAGATCGACCACGCCCGAAACCGTGCCGCCGCGCCCGTCGTAGAGGTCATTGCCGGCGAGGAGCGAGATCCGGCCTTCCACGTGACCCTGGTTGCGAATCGTTTCCCGTTCTTCGCCGCCCTCGATGGCTGTTTCAGCGATGATGGTGCCCTTGTTGACCAGCGAGGCAATGGCGGCGGGCTTGTCGTCCGTCGCCGCTTGCGTCTCGAATTTGATACCGATGCTTCCGGGACCGTTGAGAGTCTGGATCAACCCTTCATTGATGACGTGGCTTTCGCGGTGAAGGAAAAGCCCGAGGGTCTCGCCGGTGATCGTGCCGGAATTCCTGACCTGGGTTCGGTCCGCATCGAATGTATTCTCCGACTCCTTCACGCTGGTCTGAATACCGATCCGACCGTAGATCGAACCGGTGTTGACGATGGAAGCGTCCGTGTTGCCGACAAAGACACCTCTCACATCGCCGATGATCTGTCCGGCGTTCTCGACCACGCCATTGAGCGCGACCGCGGCACCTGTTGTGCCGCCGTGAACGCGTCCGGTGGAACCGACATGGATCGTCGCGTTGGATGTCTCGTAGTTAATGCCGGTAATCTGACCGGAGACGAAGCCGTAAACGGAGGCAGTGACGTCGGTAGCAATGCCGTCGCTTAGCGCTATCCCGTTGTCGGACAGGCTGACGATCTGGCCGGTTTCCGTGACGATCGTATGATTGTCCGTAGCGGTCCATATCTCTGACGTTTCGGTATATGTGATGTAGTCAATGGGCATAGCAATAATCTCCAGTCTTATGAGAGGTTATTGCGTTACAAAAATTGGTCAATGTCTAAACTATCTCGTTAACCTTTCTGACAGCTTAGCTTTTGGCTCAAACTACTGTAATGTCATCGAAAATCGCCTTCGAAAGGCATTCGGCAGGAAAGCAAATTCCGTTTGCATCCCCGCAAATTGATAACAGCCAACCTTCGAGAATCTGGCAACACAACCCCGACCCTCACCCCGGGAAGGCGGCAGAGCAAAAGCTTCGCTGAGCAGGCTCAGGATCGAAAGCGTCACGCTGTGCTCAGCGTGAGTTGCGTATCATGCTCTAGCTGCAACGGAACGTTGTCTTGACGTTCACGTCTTCGACCACCGGCTTGAACTCGCCCGTGTCCGGATCGCGCACCAGCAGCTTGCCGGTGGCCACGCCGAAATAGGCGCCGTGGAGCTGCAGCTTGCCGCGCTCGACCAGGATGCGCACGCAGGGGAAGGTCATCAGGTTCCGCAGGCTGTTCTCGATGGCGGCAAGCTCCAGGCGCGGCAGATATTCTTCGAGATTTCCGTCATGCGGCCCCAGGCGGTCGCCCGCAGGCTTGATCAGGCTCATCCAGCGGCCGATGAAATCGCCCGGCGACAGGGGCGCCGCATCATCGGCGAAGGCGCGGATGCCGCCGCAGCGGGCATGGCCGAGCACCACGATATGCTTCACGCGCAGCGCCTGCACGGCGAATTCGAGCGCCGCCGAGGTGCCATGGTAATCGCCGCCCGTCTCGAACGGCGGCACCAGGTTCGCCACGTTGCGGACGACGAACATCTCTCCGGGGCTTGCATCGAAGATGACCTCCGGCGAGACGCGGCTGTCGCAGCAGCCGATGATCATGACCTCGGGCGACTGTCCCTTCTCGGCCAGTGCCTCATAGCGGTTCTTCTCGCGCGGAAGGCGGTCATCGAGGAACGCGCGGTAACCTTCGGTCAGACGTTGCGGAAACATGGGCGTCCTTCCCTTCAAGGATGGGTGATCTCGGCAAGCTTGGCGAGCTCAACATTGGCGCCGCACGGCAGCACGCCGACGCGCTCGCCTGAGCGGGGTTTATAGGCCCCCGAGACGAGGGCCGCCAGTGCCGCCGCTCCGCCGGGCTCCGATGCGATGCGATAGTCGCGCCAGAGCAGCCGTTGCGCATCGCGGATCGCCGGGTCCGTGACGAGCGCCACGTGATCGACGGTGTCCCGGCATATCGAATAGACGAGGTCGCCAGTGTTCTTCGCGCCAAGCGAATCGGCCGCCACGGAATCCACCTCCACGTCGACGGGCTGCCCGGCTTCGAGCGAGGCATGGAGCGCCCGCGAGCCCTCCGGCTCGACGCCCACCACCTTCACACGCCCGGCCCACCAGCTCGCCACGCCGCTGATGAGGCCGCCGCCGCCCACCGCCACGAGGACGGTGTCGAGGGCGGGCGCATCCTGTTCCCATTCGAGCGCCGCCGTGCCCTGGCCGATCACGGTGCTCTCGGCGCTGAAGGGATGGATGCGCAGGGCGCCGCTCTCCGCCACGTAGAGATCGCAGGCGGCCTGAGCGTCAGCATAGCGTGCGCCGCCGATCATCACCTCGGCGCCGTGCGAGCGGATGACGGCGATCTTGGCGGGGCTCGAGATCTCCGGCACGAAGATGCGAGCCTTCACGCCGAGCTGTTTCGCCGCATAGGCCACGGCCGCCCCATGATTGCCGCCGGACGCGGCCGCGACGCCGGCCGCGGGCACTTCCTTCGACAGCAGGGTGTTGAAGGCGCCACGGGTCTTGAAGGAGCCCGCATGCTGCAGGAATTCGAGCTTCAGGCTCACCGGCCCGTCATGGCCGAAGGCGCTGCCCATGTTCAGGACGGGGGTACGGCGGATATGGGGGGCGATGCGGGCATGGGCCGCTTCGATATCGGCGCGGGTGATCGGCATGGCTCAACCTTGGGGCTGCTTGCGGAGCGTCCAGATGGCGACCGGCAGGCCGTGCGCATCACGGCCGGGCGGGTCGGGAAAGGATTGTCCTCCACCTCTCGCGAGATCCAGCGCCACGGTCAACCCCGCAAGTGCATCGAGAAGGTCGTCCTGCGCTGCTCCGCGAGGCGGCAGCGCATCGATGAGGCTGCCGGGAAGAAACCCGGATCCTTTTAGAAGGTCGCGTCGAAGCGCCATGCCCGGTCCGTAGGGCGTCCCCTTCACCTTCTTCGGCTGGTCGAGCGAATGGCCTCCATTCAGAGCCCAGAAGGCAAGTTCGGGATGCACCTCGTAAACGCGCGGGATCAGATCGGGCCGCGCGCGCAGCAACGCGTCGATCTCGCGGATCTTCGGGAAGATGGCAAAGCCCTGCCGCGATACCTTTCGGGACGGATCAGACGTTGCGGCGGCCACCGCGCAGGCTTCTCCATACTCCGTCGCCTCCACGGCGCGGCGCGACGGAATGGCGAAGACGGAGGATTGCCGCTCGCGGAGCAACGGGCGAATCAGCTGCTCCGGCAGGCGGCCCGATCCTGCCGTACGGTCCGGCAGACCGACAGGCATGTCGACGGCGATCAGCCCAGGCCTCTCCGGCGCATCGGCGATGGCCTCGAAGGTCGGTGCCGTCACGATGCGGTGAATGTCCGGATCATCCGCCCGCATCAGGACCGCAATCCACCCGGCCCGGCAGCCATCGACCCCTGCAACCCACATCGCTCGGCTTCTCCTTTGCTGGCATTCGCGCCAGCATTACAACCAATCTGTCGCTTGAGGAAAAAGCCATGATCCCGATTCGTCCGCGCCGCAGCGCCCTCTACATGCCCGGATCCAATACCCGCGCGATCGAGAAGGCGAAGACACTGGCCGCCGACGTGGTGATCTTCGACCTGGAGGACGCGGTCGCGCCCGATCTGAAGATGCAGGCGCGCGAGCAGGTCTGTGCGGCCGTTCAGGCTCGGGGGTATGGCAGGCGGGAACTGGTGATCCGCATCAATGCGCTCGAGACGCCCTGGGGAGAGGCCGATCTGGTGGCGGCCGTTGCAGCCGCTCCCGATGCAATCCTCGTGCCGAAAGTGTCCTCGGTCGAAACGCTCGCGGCGGTGGGCCTGCGCCTGCGCAAGCTCGGTGCCGCGGAGCGCACCCGAATCTGGGCCATGATCGAGACTCCGCTTGCGATTCTGTGGGCTGAATCCATCGCGAGCGCGGCTCGCGACGTCGACACCCGGCTGGACTGCTTCGTCATGGGCACCAACGATCTCGCCAAGGACACCCGCACCCGTCTGCTGCCCGGGCGCGCTGCGGTGCTGCCTTGGCTGATGACCGCGCTGGCCGCCGCGCGGGCGCATGGAATCGACATTCTCGACGGGGTCTACAACACCCTGTCGGATGCCGACGGCTTTCGTGCCGAATGCGAGCAGGGCCGCGATTGCGGCTTCGACGGCAAGACGCTGATCCATCCCGATCAGATCGCGGTGGCGAACGAGATCTTTGCGCCCTCACCGGATGAGATCGAGACCGCGCGCACCATCGTGGCAGCCTTCGATCAGCCGGAGAACATGGCCAAGGGCGCCATCAGCCTCAATGGCCGCATGATTGAGCGGCTTCATGCGGAGATGGCGAAGCGCACATTGGCGCTGGCGCTGGCGATAACAAAGCAAACTGCATAGACGCCATCACCGGCCTTGTGCCGGAGATCTCGATATGAGAGGCGCCTCACTTCAAACAAGCGGGATGACCGGCACAAGGCCGGTCATGACATCGGGTATTCCGAGAAGCTGCGATTCAGAAAGAGCTCAATCCGCCAATTGCCGCGCCTCTTCCGGCAGCATGATCGGGATGCCGTCGCGGATCGGGTAGGCGAGCTTGGCGCGGCGGCTGATCAGCTCCTGGCGGGCGGCGTCGTATTCGAGGGTTTCCTTGGTGAGCGGGCAGACGAGAAGCTCCAAGAGCTTGGGGTCGATCCGCGTCGCCTCCACGGGCTGGGGCGTCTCGGGCTGAAGGGTATCCGGAACCATCGGGTTATTCCTAAGGTAAACTTGCCTATTGCAGGGTCGAGTCGGAGCCGGCGCTGCCTCGGGCGAGCTCGATCTCGGTCAGGGCGATGAGCACTTCAGCCCGGCTCTTCAGGTCGGGCGCTTCGAGCAGCGCCTGTTTCTCGCGCACGCCGAAGGGGCTCATCATGCACAAAGCATTCACGAGAGCCTCATTGGGGGCTTCCTCGATGCCGCGCCAGTCGACCTTCACATGCACCGCGTTGACGAAGTCGCGCAGGGCCTTCACCACGCCGGCGCGATTGACGGCGTTCTCGCCGGCGCGGGCGGTGAAGTCGTTGATGAACGGCTCGAACGTCACTCGGCACTCGCGGAACAGGTTGATCGCCGGCAGCTCCTCCTCGATGCGGAAGCGCCCGATGCCGATGAGCGTGATGAGATACCGCCCGTCGCCGGTCTCGGCGAACTGCGTGATGCGGCCGGCGCAGCCGACCCGGTAGAGTTTCGGCACACTCGCCTGCGGGTCGTTGTCCGCATCCGGCTGCACCATGCCGATGATGCGGCCGGTCTTCAGCGCCTCGTCGACCATCGCGAGGTACCGCGGCTCGAAGATGTTGAGCGGCATCTGCCCACGCGGCAGGAGAAGGGCGCCGGGGAGCGGGAAAACGGGGATGACCGACGGGCAATCCTCCGGCCCTCGGTATACCGCGTTCATTCCCATCCCGATCTCCTAAACCGCGTTGGACAGCGTCAAGAGAACAGGAGCGAGGAGAGCCTCCGCCGCCCTGCCAGCGTCATCGCGTCCATCGGGCCCCAGGCTTCGAAGAACTGGACGAGCTGCTTGCGTGCGCCGTCCTCGTTCCAATTGCGGTCGCGGCGCACGATTTCAAGGAGGTGATTGGCAGCTTCTTCACGCCGCCCGAGGGCGTTCAGGCCCACGGCCAGATCGAAGCGGGCCTGATGATCCGTCGGATCGGCCTCGACCCTGCGCTGCAGGTCCGCCAGATCACCGAGAGATCCCGCCTGCTCGGCGAGCTCGATCGCCGCCCGTGCGCCGGCGAGGGCCGGATCGTTGGCTTTGGCCGCCGGCGCCATGGCGAGGAAGCGCTTGGCGCCTTCCAGGTCGCTCACCTCCACGTGCAGCTTCACGAGGGCTGCAAGCGCCGCTACGTTCTCCGGGTCCTGGGCCAGTACGGCGGAGTAGAGCTCGGCGGCCCCGCCGATGTCGCCCTCGGCCGCCAGACGGTCGGCTTCGGCCATGATTTCCTCGGCTGCGCCGGGCCCGAGCGGTCCGACGAGGCGCTCGATGAAGCTCTTGATCTGGCTCTCGGGCAGGGCACCCATGAAGCCGTCCACCGGCTGCCCGCGCTGGAAGGCGAAGACGGCCGGGATGGACTGCACCCCGAGTTGGCCGGCGATCTGCGGATGCTCGTCGATGTTCATCTTGACGAGCTTCACCTTGCCTCCGGCGGCGCGCACGGCCTTTTCGAGAATGGGAGTGAGCTGCTTGCAGGGGCCGCACCAGGGCGCCCAGAAATCGACCAGAACGGGCTGCTGCATGGATTCGGCGAGCACGTCCTGGCGAAAATTCGCCGTGGTGGTGTCCTTCACGAGGTCGTCGGAGGAGGGGACGGGGGTATCGGACAGCATGCGATCCTCGAAAGGTGAGAAGAACGCTCCTTACATGGGAGCTCAGGCGTCGTCTGGCAATTCCGCCGGCGGCTCCGGCAGGCGCAGGATAAGCGGATCGTGCCCAGTGGCGCGCAGGAAGGCCAGCAGATCCTCCCGCGAGACCCCGGTGGTCATGGAATTGACCAGGGGATGAAAATTCACCCGCTCGTGGTTCATGAGATTGGCGTCGAGCACCATCGTGACCTTGCCTTCCGTATCGTTCACCACCGCGAAGGCGGTGACCGAGCCGGGCTCGACCCCCAGCAGGGCGCGCAGCTGCTCGGCCGAGCCGAAGGAGAGGCGGCCGGAGGCCCCGATGGCCTCATGGGTGCGCTTGAGGTCGATGGCGGTGTCGTGCTTGGCCGAGATCAGGAAGAAGCGGCCCTTCTTGTCCTTCACGAACAGGTTCTTGGAATGGGCTCCCGGGATCTGTTCCTTGACGGATGCCGATTCGGCCACCGTGAAGACGGGCGTGTGCTCCACCGTCTCGGTCTTGATGCCGAGCGAGGACAGGCGATCCAGGAGGTCCCGGGGAGATAGATGGGCCAAGCTTCCAACCTCCGTGCGAGCCCGGGTTCTAGCGACCGGATGAAGCAGGCTCAAGGGCCACGGCGAAAAGATCGGCATGCCCCTCTTGCAATACGCCGCGTTTTGGGGCACATCACGGGCCTCGCAACGATGCCACGGCATCGCGGAGCGCGGGTGTAGCTCAGGGGTAGAGCACAACCTTGCCAAGGTTGGGGTCGAGGGTTCGAATCCCTTCGCCCGCTCCATTTTCTCTCGATTTTCGAGAGGTGTACGAAGGCCCGCCATCCGGCGGGCTTTTCGTTTTGGGCCGTGCTTACGTCTCTGGACAAGGTTGCATCTATTCAGGGTGCGGCCCAAGATGGTGCCTTGCGCCACTGTCCCTTCCGACCTTCTGCCCCATGCTTGCGATCCAAGACGTCTTTGCCGCCGGATACCGCTCGCTCCGGCTGATCCGCTTTCCGGTCGAGCCCCTTTCCGTCTTCGTCGGCGCGAATGGAATGGGCAAGACAAATCTCTACCGCGCCTTGCAGCTCCTGCAATCATCGGCTGCCGGCACGCTCACGCACGATCTGGCGGCGGAGGGTGGTTTCGACTCGGTCTATTGGGCGGGCAGTCCGGCGTGAAGCGTACGCTTCACGCCGGACTCATCGAGACGGCACTCGGCTCGTTGCAGGATGCCGCGGCCTTCCCCGATCTGCATCTCGCCCGCAGGACGATGCTGGAATGGCGCTTCTTCCACGGATTTCGCACGGATGCGGCCTCTCCCCTGCGAAGCCCCGCCTTGGCCGTAACGTCGCCGACGCTTGCCTCCAACGGTTCGAATCTGGCGGCGGTTTTCGCGACCCTGGCCCACATCCGGGGCGACACGGTCGATCTCGACCAGGCCTTCGACGATGCCTTTCCCGGCGCGCGCCTCGTGATCCCAAGCCCGGACCGCCATTCCAGCTTCGGAGTGGTCTTCCCCGATTATCCCAAGCGCGTCTTCCAGGCCTCCGAGTTGTCGGACGGTACGCTTCATTTCCTGGCTCTCGCAGGCGCGCTCCTGTCCTATCGGCTCCCGCCCTTCATCGCCCTCAACGAGCCTGAAACGAGCCTCCATCCCAATCTTCTGGAGCCTCTGGCCCGGATGATCGTCAACGCGTCCCGGAGAACGCAGATCTGGCTCGTCACCCATTCCGAAATCCTGGCCGACGCCCTCGCCCGGCATGGTGGCGCGCGGCCGCGGCGCGTGATCAAGCGCAAGGGTGAGACCTGGATGGAGGGACTGCGCCTGAGCGGCGACTTCACCGAAGACGATATCGACGAATAGCGGTGGGCTTTGGGGCTCGCATTGGGCCAGCTTGCCATTACAATCAGGCCGATTCTGGAGAAAGTTACATGGCGGACGCGCGGCACCTGGGCATCTTGAAGGAACTCGAGCGCAAGGTGCTCTGGCTCTCCACCTGGACGATCCACAACGCCAACCACCTGCGCGCCAACGAGGACGGGTTGAAGATCGGCGGACACCAGGCCTCCTCCGCCTCCCTGTCGACGATCCTGACCGCGCTCTACTTCTCGGTGCTGAAGCCCGAGGATCGGGTGGCGGTGAAGCCCCATGCCAGCCCAATCTACCACGCCATCCAGTATCTCTTCGGCCGTCAGACCCGCGAGAAGCTGGAGAATTTCAGGGGCTACAAGGGCGCGCAATCCTATCCGTCCCGCACCAAGGACATCGACGACGTCGACTTCTCCACCGGCTCGGTGGGCCTGGGCGTCGCCCAGACGCTCTTCGCCAGCCTCGTGCAGGATTACGTGAAGGCCCATGGTTGGGCCAAGGACAAGCCCGAAGGCCGCATGATCTCGCTCGTGGGCGACGCGGAGATGGACGAGGGCAACATTTTCGAGGCCCTGCTGGAGGGCTGGAAGCACGGCATCCGCAACATCTGGTGGATCATCGACTACAACCGCCAGAGCCTGGACGCGGTGATTCGCGAGGGCCTATGGGAGCGCTTCGAAGCCCTGTTCCGCAATTTCGGCTGGGACGTGGTCATCCTCAAGCACGGCTCCCTGATGCAGGAGGCGTTCCAGGAGCCCGGCGGCGACCGTCTGCGGGCCTGGATCGATTCCTGCCCCAACCAGCTCTATTCCGCCCTGACCTACCAGGGTGGGGCCGCCTGGAGGAAACGCCTGCTGGACGATCTCGGCGACCAGGGGCCGGTCACCCGCCTCATCGAAAAGCGTTCGGACGAGGAGCTGGCGCGGCTCATGTCCAATCTCGGCGGGCACGATCTGCCGAGCCTGCTCGACGCCTTCGAGAAGGCGCGGCAGCATGACCGGCCGGTCTGCTTCCTGGCCTATACGATCAAGGGCTTCGGCCTGCCGCTCGCCGGCCACAAGGACAACCATTCCGGTATGCTCACCCCCTCCCAGATGGAGGCGTGGCGCGCCACTCAAGGGGTCCGGCCGGGGCATGAATGGGACAAGTTCGAAGGTGTCGCGCTGCCGCAGGCCGCGATCGAGCGTTTCCTGAGCGAGGTGCCGTTCATCCAGAAGGGCACGCGCCGCTACAGTGCCCCGAAGGTGCCGGTGCCTGAGACGCTCGCCTTCCCGGCCAATCCCGCCATGTCGACCCAGCAGGGCTTCGGCCTCATCCTCAACGAAGTGGCCCGCTCCGACCAGGCGCTGGCCTCCCGCGTCGTCACCACGGCGCCGGACGTGACGGTCTCGACCAATCTCGGCGCCTGGGTGAACCGGCGTGGCCTGTTCGCCCGCGAAAGCCTGGTCGACACCTTCAAGAAGGAGCGGATTCCCTCGACCTACAACTGGGAATTCTCGCCGAAGGGGCAGCATATCGAACTCGGCATCGCCGAGATGAACCTGTTCATCGTGCTCTCGGCGCTCGGGCTGTCGCATTCCCTGTTCGGCGAGCGGATCCTGCCCATTGGCACCCTATACGATCCTTTCATCTATCGCGGCGCCGATGCCCTGAACTATGCCTGCTACCAGGATGCCCGCTTCATGATCGTCGCCACGCCGTCGGGCGTGACGCTGGCGCCGGAGGGCGGGGCGCATCAATCCATCGGCACGCCCCTGGTGGGCATGGCGCAGGACGGGCTCGCCTCCTTCGAGCCGGCCTTCGTCGACGAGCTGGCCGTGATCATGCGCTGGGCTTTCGACTACATGCAGCGCGACGGCGAGGGTGAGCCGAACGAGACGACCTGGCTGCGCGACGAGACCGGCGGCTCGGTCTATCTGCGCCTGTCGACCCGCAGCCTCGAGCAGCCGCAGCGATCCATGACGCCCGAGCTGGCCGACGAGGTCATGGCCGGGGCCTACTGGCTCAGGAAGCCTGGGCCGAATGCCCAGGTGGTCGTCGCCTATACGGGAGCGGTCGCGCCCGAGGCGATCGAAGCCGTGGGACTCATGGCCGAGGATCGGCGCGACATCGGTCTGCTGGCCATCACCTCCGCCGACCGGCTCAACGCCGGTTGGACGGCCGCGCAGCGCGCCCGCGAGCGCGGGCTCGTCCATGCAAGGTCCCATGTGGAGCGTCTGCTCGCCGACGTGCCGCCCCACTGCGGGCTGGTGACGGTGATCGACGGGCATCCGGCGACGCTGGCCTGGATGGGCTCGGTCATGGGTCACCGCACGCGCTCGCTCGGCGTCGAGCATTTCGGCCAGACCGGCACGATCAAGGACCTGTACCGCCACTTCGGCATCGACGCCCAGGGCATCATCGCGGCCGCCGAGATGATCGCACCAGGACGACCCATGCGGTATTTGAAAGCGGTGTGAGAAATCGGGCCTTAAGACTGCCCCGCCCGCAACGCCACCGTCGCGATGCCGGCGCCGATCAGGAGGCTGCCGCCGGTCCGGTTGATCACCCGCATGGTCCGGGGGCTCTGCACGACGCTGCGCGCCCGCGAGGCGATGAGCGCATAGGTGATGACGTTCGCGAAGGCGAGGATCAGGAAGGTCGCCGCGAAGACGCCGACCTGAGGGAAAAGGGCGAGCTTCGGATCGATGAACTGTGGCAGGAAGGCGATGAAGAAGGTCAGTCCCTTCGGATTGAGCGCCGTGACGAGCCAGGCATGGCCCAGCATCCTGAGCGCGGAGGCCGCATCCGTGCGGGGCTTGGCATCGAGCGCTCCGCCGGCCCGCCAGAGCTTGATCCCGAGCCAGACGAGATAGGCGGCGCCCACCCATTTGAGGACCGTGAACAGCGTGGCCGAGGCGGCAAGCAGGGCTCCGAGGCCGAGGAGCGAGAACGTCATGGCGGTGAAATCGCCCAGGGCGACGCCGATCGCCATGGGCAGGGCGGTCCGCCAGCCCTGTCCGAGGGCATAGGACACGACCAGCAGGATGGTCGGCCCGGGAATGACGAGCAGGACGGCGGAGGCGGCCGTGAAGGCGAGCCAGGTTTCGAGTGTCATGGCAGGTCCCAGTGCGATGATCGCGCCATGCAGCCACGGATCCGAGGCCCTGTCGAGAGGAGAAGTAGGAGGCAAACCCGCGTCTGCGGATTCTCAGCCGAGCTGCGGATTTGCCGCCCAGGGCCATTGCATGCTAACCGCGAGCCTTCCGAAATAAGAACTTTCTTAAGGCAGAGCATGGCCCGCAAGAGCCTCCTCCGGGGCGATACCCTTCCGTTGATCAGCCGCCTGTGGCGCGACTGGATGCGTCCGCATCGTAAGATACTCGCCCTGGTTCTCCTGCTGGTGGGTTTGGTTTCAGGAGCCACCGGGCTCTATCCGGTCTTGATCAAAGCGGCCTTCGATGCCTTCGATGCCAAGGACGCGCAGGCGATCATGCTGGCGCCGCTCTTCGTGATCGTGGTCACGTCCGTGAAGGGCTTTTCACTGCTCGCCCTGACGATCCTCACCAACAAGGTGGTGACGCGGATCGAGGCCGACATGCAGACGGCGCTCTACGGCCACCTGATCGAGGCCGACCTTGCCCAAATCGGGCGCGCGAGCCCGGCCGCCCTGACCCAGCGCTTCACCACGGACTTCGCCTTCATCCGCGAGGCGCTCACCCGTCTCTCGACGGTGTTCCTGCGCGAGGTCACGACGATCATTGCGCTCATCGCGGCGATGCTCTGGATCGACCCGGTCCTGACCCTGGTGGCGGCCGTCATCGCACCCTTCTTCGCCTATCCGGTGGACAAGATCGGCCGTAAGCTGCGCCGGGTCGCCATCTCGACCCAGGAACAGACGGGCCTGATGGCGAGCCTCATCACCGAGAGCCTGGCCGGAACCCGCATCGCCAAGACCTATGGGCTCGAAAGCTATCTCAAGGCCAAGGCCGCAAAGACCTTCGACGATGTTCGCAGCCTGAAGATGAAAGCGGCCAATGCCCGCGGGCGGATGGACCCTATCCTGGAGACCGGCGGCGGCATCGCCGTCGCCATCGTGCTTATGCTCATCGGTCACCGTATCCTGTCCGGCAACAGCACGGTTGGCGACTTCACCGGCTTCGTCAGCGCCCTCGTCATGGCCGCGCAGCCGATTCGGGCCCTGGGCAACCTGAACGCCATCGTGCAGGAGGCGGCGGCGGCTCTCCACCGGACCTTCACGGTAATGGACGAGACGCCACGGATCCAGGACAAGCCCGGAGCGGAGCCGCTCGTGTTCGTAAGCGGCGAGATCCGCTTCTCGAATCTCACTTTCTCCTATGATGGAGAGGCCGTGGCGCTGGATCACGTCGATCTGGTGGCCGAGGCCGGCCAGACCACGGCGCTGGTGGGCCGTTCCGGCTCGGGCAAATCGACCCTCCTGTCGCTCGTGCCGCGACTCTACGACGTCAACCAGGGCGCCGTCCTGATCGACGGGCAGGATGTGCGGGACGTGACCCTGGCCAGCTTGCGCCGTGCCGTCGCCGTCGTGAGCCAGGACGTGATTCTCTTCGACGACACGATCCGGGCCAACATCGCCTTCGGACGTCCGGATGCGACCGATGAGGAGATCATTGAGGCCGCCAAGGCCGCAGCGGCCCATGACTTCATCCTCAGGCAGCCGGACGGTTACGACACCACCGTCGGGCCCGGTGGCGGGCGCCTGTCCGGCGGCGAGCGCCAGCGCATCTCGCTCGCCCGCGCTTTCCTGAAGAATGCCCCGATCCTGCTGCTGGACGAGGCAACGAGCGCCCTCGATTCAGAATCGGAGCGCCTGGTCCAGGACGCCATCCGTCGCCTCATGAAGGGCCGCACCACCCTGGTCATCGCTCACCGGCTCTCGACCGTGCGCAATGCGGAGGTCATGGCCGGGCTTGTATTGATGGATTTGGCTTAGAGTGCTTGTCCGGAGGGGCTGTGAGGCTCCTCCGGACGGACAGGAGGCCGCTTTTTCGGGCAGGCTGTTGGAAGCCGAGGTCAAGCGCGGCCCTGTTTGTTCTTCCCCAACCCGAACAGTTGAGAGGGCGTCCAAGCCCGCATCACAAGCCMGGGAGAGGCAGAATGATAGCACAGGATGGCATTGCCGGCATCGATGTGTCCAAGGACAGGCTCGATGTGTTCGTGCGCGACCCGTCACGGCATCTGAGGGCCGCCAACACGCAGGCCGGCGTGGCGATCCTCGCCGCCACCCTGATCAAGGCCGGCGTGCGCCGTGTCGGCCTGGAAGCCTCGGGCGGCTATGAGCAGCGGGCGGCAACCCAGCTCAGCATGGCCGGATTGGTGGTGTTCGTTCTCGATCCGGCTCAGGTGCGCGCCTTCGCCCGGGCCATGAAGACCCGCGCCAAGACCGATCCCATCGATGCCACCATGATCGCCCACTACGTGGCCGCGGCCGCCGACCGTCTGCTCGCCTTCACCCCCGATCCCCACCGGGACCGGCTCAGCGCCCTGACCGGCCTGCGCCGCAAGCTGGTGGCCGAGATCAATGAGCACAAATCCCGGATCGATCTCGCCCTCGACCCTCTCGTCCACACCATCCTGAGCCAACGGCTGGCCGCCATCAAAGCCGATATCGCACGCCTCGAGAAAGCCATCGACGCCCAGATCGCCGAAAGCCCAGCCCTCAAACGGCGCTGCGATCGGCTCAAAGCCACACCGGGCGTTGGTCCGGTGCTCGCCACCATCCTGCTCTGTGATCTGCCCGAGCTCGGCCGCATCACCGCCAAGCGGATTGCCTCCCTTGTCGGCGTGGCGCCCCATGCCCGACAATCCGGCCGGATCACCAGAGCCGGCCTCTGCTCCGGCGGCCGCGCGCCCGTCAGGCGCGTCCTCTACATGGCCACCTTGAGCGCCATCAAGGCCCGCATGCCCCATCTGTTTCCGTTCTATCAGCGCCTCAGAGCCGCCGGGAAGCCCTTCAAACTCGCCATCGTGGCCACCATGCGAAAGTTCATCACCATCCTCAACGCCATCA